>DATMBC010000083.1 GCA_035559435.1 bacterium | reverse complement strand
CCGCCACAATGTCGATGCGCGGGACCATCACCTCCCGCACCTCGGTGTCCTCCAGCCCGATCACGCCGCGGATCATCTCGCGCTCATCCGGCTCGATCACCGGTTCATCCATCCCGACCGATTCGGCCAGCGAATCGAACGCGCGTTCAACGATCTCCTCGCGCTCGGCCAAACGTGTCGAAGGGCGGTGCAGGGTCGAAACCCAGTGGGCCAGCGACAGCACGGGACGGAACATCTGCCAGGTCAATGACAGCGCGGCCAGACGCATCGACAGGAGCCGCGGCGCCGGTTCGGCCCGCGCCGCCCGCCGCGGGAGGACATCGCCGGCCAGGACATGGACCAGCCACACCAACGGCAGCGCGACCACCAGACAGGGCAGCGACGACCAGGCCATCGACGCGCAGAAGCGCGGCACGGCCCACAGTGCGAGCACAATCATGATCCCGAACGCCAGCGACTTGAGCAGGTCTGCCGCCAGCAGGACATCGCGCGACGAACGCGCCAATAATTCCCAGCGCCCCGATGCCTCATCGTCGTCCTCGGCACGTTCCGTGGCGAGATCCACCAGCGCCGACAATTGCTGCGCGCCGGCGTTGGTCAGATAGATCATGACCAGCAGCAGAAGCGAGACCACCAGGGTGATCAGCAGTTCAAGCATCGCGCCCACTCTCTCCCGCTGTCCGTGCGCCGATCAGCCCGACAGCGAGCAGGCACCGGTCTTCGGCTCGGCGCATGCGCGCGTTGTCCGCCGGTGTATGGTGATCGTAGCCGAACAGATGCAGGCAGCCGTGCACCGCCAGTCGCAGAACCTCATCGGCGATCGTGCCGCCGTGCTCCGCGGCCCAGCGCCGGCAGTGCGCGTAATTGCAGTAGATCTCACCGATCAGATGGTCACCGTCCATACCAGGCATCCGGCCGCCGAGCGGGAAGGAGAGCACGTCGGTCGTCTGGTCCCTGCCCCGGAACCGGCGGTTAAGCCGGCGCATGACCGTATCATCGACCACGATCACCTGCACCGTGCCCCCGCCATGCTCGCGACGGATGATGGACTCCAGCGCCGCGCGCATTCGCGCCACCGGCAAACGCGCCCCGTGGAAGTCCCGCACCAGATGCACACGAACGGTCCGCCCGGACGTCTTCCGGGCGCGACGGGTGGCGGTGGGGTTGGCCGAGGGAGACGCCATGCCAGTTCTACGAGGGGCGGCCCGTCGGCCGGGTTTGCAGTGCGTCGCGCGTGGGCGCAACGTCGCTGTTGTCCGCCTCGTCCTCCAGCGAATCCGCCGCCGAGGGGTAGTCGATCCGCTGGTGGAACACTCCCAGCAGGATCTTAAGGAACGCCTGTTCGATCCGATGCAAGTCGCGCAACGTGAGATTGCACTCCTCCAATTGGCCGGCGAGGAATTTGTCGGCGATCACTTTCTGGACCACCGCCTGCACCCGCCCCGGCTTGGGGTCGTCGAGCGTGCGCGTCACCGCTTCGACCGAATCGGCCAGCATCAGGATCGCGGTCTCGCGCGTCTGCGGCTTCGGGCCGGGGTAGCGGTATTCCTCTTCGACCACCCCTTCGTCCGGCGACTGCTTCAGGGCCTTCTGGTAGAAGAAGCTCATGACCGTGGTGCCATGATGCTGCTCGATGAAATCGATCACCGCGTCGGGCAGATTGTGCTCGAGGGCCAGCTCCTTGCCGCCCTTGACATGCCGTTCGAGGATGAGCGCGCTCATCGATGGCGAGAGTTTGTCGTGCTTGCTTTTGGTGTGGCGCATGTTCTCGACAAAGTACTCCGGCTTTTCCATCTTGCCGATGTCGTGGTAGTAGGCCCCCACGCGCGCCAACAGCGCGTTGGCGCCGATTGCCTCGGCAGCCGCCTCGGAGAGGTTGCCGATCACGATCGAGTGATGGTAGGTCCCCGGCGCCTCCAGCGACAGACGCTTCAGCAGCGGATGATTGAGATTGGATAGTTCCAACAGCGTCAGATCGGTGGTGAACCCGAACAGCGATTCGAACACCGGTAACACGCCGACCGCCAGGATCGCCGCGACAATCGAATTCACCATGCCGTACCCGGCCGCCTGCAGGATGCCCTCGGTTTCGGTGTAACGCAGCGACTCAATCACGACAATCACCAGGAGGAAGGTCAGCGATCCGTAGAGCGCCGGGCGGTAGAAGTCGTAGCGGCGGCGCACCGTCCGCACGCTGTAGGCCGACACCATGCCGACCGCCACGCCGACCACCGTCACCGGGAAACTGAAGCCGGTCACCACGCCGACCAGGAACGAGAGAAAGACCGTTGACACCAGCGCCGTGCCCAGATCCACCAGCACGGTGATCAGGATGGCGGTAAACGGGATCGGTATGAGGTAGAGAAAGGGCCAGCCAAAGGCCAACGCCACGCGTGCCGCCGCCAGCGTAAACAGCCACAGCAGCGCGGTGAGGAGGATCACCGCCGAGCGTCGCAGGTAGCGGCGGCGGAAATAGTAGAAGTGCGCCGCCATGCCCGCCACGCAAAACAGCGCGAACAGCGCCCGTCCGCCGATCGGCAGCAGATATCCGAGCAGGCTGTCCGAATCGCGCCGCTCGGCGCGCAATTGCGCCAGCGCTGCCAATCGCTCGGCGTGCGCCGCCGTCACCCGCTCATTCTTCGCCACGATCCGCTCGCCGCGGTAGATGCGCACCTTGTACGGCTGGAGTTCATCCAGAAGCGCCTGGCGGCGTTGCTCGGTTGATTCGTGATCGTACACCAGATTGGGCGTGAGCAAATCGCTGATCACCGCCACCAGCCGCTGGCGTTCGGACTCGTCGACCCCCGGAATCTCCGCCAGTTCGACTTCGATGCGCGCCCGCGCCGCCGACCGGTCGAGAATCTGATCGCGCTTGAGCGGCATTTCCCCCACTCCGGGACGGTCCACCATGACAAACGGGCTTTCCGTCGTCGGCAGGAAGCGCGTGTCGGGGAAGATGCCGGTGGTATAGAGCCGCCGCACCGCATCCTCGGCGGTGAAACGCAGGGCCAGCCAGCCGCCGCCCGCACGCGGCGGGGTCAGCGTGTCCAGGTCCCACCACGGAAACTCCTGCGCCAACCGCTCCTTGCGCAGATTCGGGCTGATCGGTGAGGCCGCCAGCCGCTCGGCGCGGTTGAAGAAATGGCCCAGCGTGCGCTGAATCGAGTCGGCAATCACCCGGTCATACTTCAGGATGGGAGGTGTCTCACGCCGGATTTCATCCTCCTCGGCGCGAATCTCCTCCGGCGACTTCATGACCGGAAAATCAAACGGCGCGATGATCTCGGCGGTGGCGATGTCTCCTTCGCGGGGGAAATCGGGTGGGACAAACAACTCCGGCCGCGGGAAAAAGACAATCGAGCCGGCCACGACCAGCAGGCCCAGCGCGATGTGCGTCGCCGTCTGCACGCGCCGGTAACGGCGCGTGTCGCTCACGTCTTCCAGACGCGTGCGGATCCGCGCGGCGATGGCGCGCTTGGCTCTGAGCAGGACGTGGAACATACCCGGCCGTCAGGCCTCCCCGTCGCTTGCGGAGGCGTCCGTGGGCGATTGCAGTTGATGGTTGCGGCGCGCGCCTTCGTCGCGCCCCTCATGGCGCTCAAACGCCCGGATGATGGCGCTCACCAGCCGGTGACGCACCACATCCTTCTCCGTCAGATACACCATTCCGATCCCTTTGATCCCTTTGAGAATCTGGCAGGCCAGCGTCAGTCCGGACGTGGTGGGGTGCGCCAGGTCGATCTGCGTAAGATCGCCGGTGACCACCGCCTTGGAGCGCTCGCCCAGACGGGTCAGAAACATCTTCATCTGCCCGACGGTGGTGTTCTGCGCCTCATCGAGGATGACAAAGGCGTTGTTGAGCGTCCGCCCGCGCATGAACGCCAGCGGCACGATCTCGATCGTCCCGGTCTCCATCAACCGATGCATCTTGTCCATCGGCATCATGTCGTAGAGCGCATCGTAGACCGGCCGCAGGTAGGGATCGACCTTGGCGCGGATGTCGCCGGGGAGGAAGCCGAGCGATTCGCCCGCCTCGACCGCCGGCCGCGCCAGGATGATCCGGCTGACCAGCTTAGCCTTGAGTTCGGCCACCGCCATGGCGACCGCCAGGTAGGTTTTGCCGGTGCCGGCAGGGCCGACGCAAACCGTGATATCGTAGTTCTCGATCGTCTCGAGATATTCCTTCTGGCCGAGTGTCTTGGGCGTGATCTTCTGACGCGACCCCGGCGCGCCCGACGCTTCCAATTGCGCCGAGGGGCCTTCGCCGCCGTCCTGTACCACCGTGATGGCGTAATTCAAGTAGCGCTCCGACAATTCCCCGGTCTTCTCAATGTGCGATAGCAGGTCGACGAACAGCCGCGAGGCCGCGTCCAAACGCTCCGGTTGGCCCACCGCGATCACCTCGTCGCCGCGCGCCGTCAACGTGATGTCCAAACGGGCCTCAATCAGCGACAGAAACACGCCGTGCCGCCCAAAGAGAACCCGCGGATCGGTTCCTTCGATCGAGATGATGCGCTGGGAGGGTCTACTCAAAGCGGATGCGCGCAGGACAGCGTCCGGCTCCGGTCCCCCTCTTGGGGACTACCGTCTGCGCCAGAAGGCGGATTCAAAGTGTGCCTCGTCATCGCCCAAACACCAATCGGCCCCAAACAGCGACCACACGGGTCGCCTTTGATACATCGACCAAAGATGGACCAAATATACGCACCGCAGAACCGTCCGCTTTGGCATTCTTCGCCGCAATCCGGAAAGCCAATCTAAGTTATTTAGACGCAATAGGATAGTCTTGGTGGGGTTGGCGGCTGCCCCGCCGATGCCGCCAAAGGGCTCGACGTTTCGCGCCAACACGCCGATATCCGAATGGGGACCAACAATCAGGGAGGATACCGCTATGATGGAGAGCGCGCCCGAACTCGCTCCGCAGCCGGCCGACATTCTGTTTGTGGATGATGAACCGGACGCGCGCGCTGGCGTTTGTCAGCTTTTGACCACCTGGGGGCATCGTGCGCAGGCGGTCGCTTCCGGACGCGAAGCGCTCTCCTGTCTCAAGCAGCGAAAGATCGATTTGGTCATCATGGACATCCGCATGCCGCGCATGGATGGCCTCGAATCGTCCGCGCTCATCCGCGTCACTCATCCCTTCGTACCCATCGTACTATTGACCGGCGCGCCGTACGATGTCTCCCCGTCCGCCATGCGTGAGCTGCACATCGAGGGAGTCTTCCAAAAGCCGCTGCAGAAGTCGTTGTTCGAGGCGACCCTCAATCGCCTGCAATCGCGCATGGCCGCCACCGGCAAGATTGTGCTTCCGGTGGTCTGAGTCTCGCCGCCCGGCTGAACAATCAGGACCACACGGCAAAGAAAAGGGACGAGTCGGCATCGACCCGTCCCTCTTGTCGTTGGGCACTGTCGCGTGTATCTACGACTTGATCTGAATTCCCAACTCATCCAACTGATGCTGCTCGATCTCCGACGGGCAGGAGTCCATCAACGACTGCGCCTGAGTGGTCTTTGGGAAGGCGATGACGTCGCGCAACGATTCGGAATTGGTCATGATCGCCACGATCCGGTCGAAGCCGGGGGCGATCCCGCCGTGGGGCGGCGCGCCGTATTCGAGCGCCTCCAGGAGGAAACCAAACATCCGCTTGGCCCGTTCATCGTCGATCCCCAGCGCATTGAGCACCCGCCGTTGGATTTCCGGCCGGTGATTGCGGATTCCGCCCGAGGCGATCTCGGTGCCGTTGAGCACCAGGTCATATTGATAGGCGCGGATGAATTCCCATGGATGCTCCGGCGTGCCCGGCGCGGCGGCGGTGGTGAATCCGGCTTCGAGTTTCGGCAGGTCCTCGTCATAGGGGTGGGTAACGATGTTGTGCATCGCGTCGTAACGTCCGGCGTCGGCGTTGTACTCAAACAGCGGAAACTCGGTCACCCAGGCGAAGGCGAACTTGCCGGTGTTGACAAGGTTGAGACGCCCGGCGATCTCGCTGCGCAGTTTGCCCATGGCCGCCCAGCAGATCTTGGTGTCGCCGGCCACGATCAACACCGCGTCGCCGACCCGCGCCTCGGAGGCCCCGGTGATCCGGTCGAGCGCCTCCGGAGCGAGAAACTTGGCGATGGGCGATTTGACGCCATCCTCGGCATACAGGATATAGGCCAGCCCCGCCGCGCCCTGATCCTTGGCGATCTTTTCCAGCTCGGCGATCTGGCTGCGCGACAGCGTGGCCAGACCCGGCGCGCGCAGCGCCGACACACGCCCGCCCCGCGCCACCGTGTCCTCGAAGACCTTGAAACCGCACTGACGCACCGCTTCGGCAATGTTCACGATCGGCAGATCATAGCGCAGGTCGGGTTTGTCCGACCCGTAGGTGTCCATCGCCTGGCGGTAGGTCAGGCGCTGGAACGGGGCGATGATGTTGACGCCCAGCACCTCCTTGAAGAGGTGCTTCATCATCCCCTCGACCACCGCGAAGATGTCATCCGGAGTGACGAAGGTCATTTCCATGTCGATCTGGGTGTGTTCCGGCTGGCGGTCGGCGCGCAGGTCCTCATCTCGCAGACAGCGCGCCAACTGGAAGTAGCGATCAAACCCCGCAATCATCAGGATCTGCTTCATCAATTGCGGCGACTGCGGCAGGGCATAGAAACGCCCCTTGTGAATCCGCGACGGCACCACATAGTCGCGCGCGCCCTCCGGGGTCGAGCGCATCAAAAGCGGCGTCTCGATCTCATAGAATCCCTGGTTGTTGAGGTAGTTGCGCACGGCGATCGACGCCTGATGGCGGATGCGCAGTTTCTGCTGCAGCGGCGGACGGCGCAAATCGAGGTAGCGATACTTCAGGCGCAGGTCTTCCGAGGCGTTGGTGTGTTCCTCGATCTCAAACGGCGGGGTCTTCGATCGGTTGAGCACCACCAGACGCGACACCGACACTTCGATTTCGCCGGTGGCCAGCTTCGGGTTGACCGTCCCCTCCGGACGCTTCTGCACCGCGCCCTCGATCCCGATTACCGTCTCGGCCCGCAACGCCGCCGCGGTCTGCATCGTCTCGGCATCGAGGGATTCGGGGTGAAAGACAATCTGCGTGATCCCGTAGCGGTCGCGCAGGTCGATGAAGAACAGCCCACCGAGGTCGCGCCAGTGCGCCACCCAGCCGTTGAGACGCACCGTCTGGCCGGCGTGCGTGACGCGCAATTCGCCGCAGGTGTGGGTGCGTTTGATCGATTCAATGATCAGCATCGTGTCGTATCCGTTCTCAGGCAAACAGGGCGACCGTCCAGTCGCCGGGGTCCGCGGTGATTTCGGTTTGTTCGGCCTTGTCCATGACGCGCAACTGATACCGTCCCTTGGAAATCTCATCGTCGCCGATGAGAATGACATAGCGGGCGCGCAGACGGTCGGCTTCCTTCATCTGCGCCTTCAGGCCCCGTCCGAGGAAATCCCGATCGGCCGCCAGTCCGAGCGCGCGCAGACGCGCCACCGCCGCGGTGGCCCGCTCCGCGGCCGCCTCGCCCAGCGCGCAGACAAACACGTCCAACCGCGCTGCCGTGGACCGCGCGTCTTCCGGCAGCGCCGCCAAGACACGCTCAAAGCCGGCGGCAAATCCGACCGCCGGCGTCGGCGGCCCGCCGAGAATCTCGACCAGACCATCGTACCGCCCGCCGCCGCAGAGCGCATCCTGCGCCCCCAGCCGCGTCGACTTGAACTCGTAGGTCGTGCGTGTGTAATAATCCAGCCCGCGCACCAGCCGCAGGTCGATCCGGAAGGGCAGCCCCAGTTGATCGAGCCCGTGCTTGACCGCCTCGAAGTGCCGCCGGTCATCGTCGGTCAGGAAACGATCGATCGACGGCGCATTCCGGTAGATCGCCTGGCACTTCTCAACCTTGCAGTCGAAGATGCGCAGGGGATTGGTGGTGGCGCGCCGCTTGCAGTCCGCGCAGATCGCCGCGAACACATCGGGATCGGTCAGAAAAGCCCGCAGGGCGGCGTTCAACTCGACACGCGCCTGCGGCCCGCCGATCGAATTGATCACCAGCGCAAACTCCCGAACGCCCAACTCGCGCAGGATCGCGTCGGCCAGCGCGATGGTCTCGACATCGGCCTCCGGTCCGGCCGGCCCGATCAATTCGGCGCCGAACTGGTGGAACTGCCGCAGACGCCCCGCCTGGGGACGCTCCGCCCGGAACATCGGCCCGATGTAGAAGAACTTCCAACTGGGCCGTTTGACCCCCAGCGATTCCTCCAGATAGGCGCGCACCACCGACGGAGTGCCCTCCGGGCGCAGCGTCACCGATCGCTCCCCCCGGTCGACGAAGGTGTACATCTCCTTCTGCACGATGTCGGTCGATTCCCCGGTGCCGCGCTCGAAAAGTTCGGTCGGTTCCATCACCGGGCAGCGTATCTCGCCGAAGCCGAAGCGGCGCATCACCGTCCGGACAATCTCCTCGGCGCGCACCCACTGCGCCGTCTCCTCCGGAAGCAGATCGGCCATGCCCGCCAGGCGGCGGACAGCGGTCTCGGTGGATTTGCTCGTCATCGCAGAAAACCCAAAAAAAGCCGCCGGGGTATCCTTCCAGACGACGCCCCGGCACCACGACAGTCCATCAATTTCACCCGTCCGCACCATCCAAGTCAATTCGGAAAAGTGATGGCCCGCCCGCTCCCGTCCCACCTTTTTGCTTACAAACACAAATTTGGTCGCGTATTGAATGCAGGACGAGGGGATCACTGCCTATCCAGCCTTGCGACACCTTTAGCGTCTGAAAACGTTCAGAGCCGTCTGACCGGGTATCCCGCCCAGAGGGAGAGGTGCGCATGAAACGGTCCGCCCGACAACCCAAACTGATCTGGCATCCGCTGTCGCTTCAGTCGCTTTCGGTCAACGAGTTCACGCGGGTGGTCAACGCGATCCTGTCCGGACGCATCACCTTGCTGCACGATACGCTGAAAGGCGCATCGGCGATCCCCGAGCCGCCGGAGAACGCCCCCGGCGGTCCGGCATGAGACGCCGCATCGCCTTTGACATCCTTCGGGCCTGTTCCTGGCCGATTGCGATTGCGACCGCCTCCCGACCGGTCTAAATTGACCGCGACCACTGGGAGGGAAGCGTATGCGTCCGACCGTGCCTCGACTGCTTGTGCCTCTGCTGCTCCTGCTGGCGCTTGTCGCCGCGATGTCCCCCCTGGCGGCATTTGCGCAATCCGCAACGCCGCCCGCCTCCGACGAACCCGGCTGGGGGGAGATGACTCCCGAGCGTCGCGCGCAAGCCATCGAGTACTCCAACACCACCAACCTGCTGTATTTCGTCGAATTCTTCTATGGCCTGGCCATCTGGCTGGTCCTGCTCTTCACCGGCTTTTCCGCCAGGATGCTGGCGTGGGCCGAACGGATCGGTAAGCGACGCCTGCTGACGCTGTTCCTCTATCTCGTTGCGCTGATTGCCATCGTCCAGGTCGCCTCGTTGCCGCTGGATTACTATTCCGGTTTCCACCTCGAGCACCAATACGGCCTCTCGAACCAGTCGTTTGGCGCCTGGACATTCGACCTGCTCAAGGGACTGGGCGTGGCGCTGGTGATCTTGGCGTTGCTGGCGGTGATCGTCTACGCGATCATCCGCCGCAATCCGCGCTCCTGGTGGGCATGGCTGGGCGTGGTCTCGGTGCCGCTGGTCATCTTCTTCGTGATCATCGGGCCGATCGTCATCACGCCGATCTTCTATGAGACCAAGCCCATGGATGACACCCCGCTGCGCGCGCAGATTCTCCATCTGGCCGCGCAGTCGGGCATTCCCGATTCGCGCGTCTTTGTCATGGACGCATCGAAGGACACCAAGAAGCTGAACGCCTACGTCACCGGACTGGGAAAGACCAAACGAATCGTCCTCTACGACAACCTGATCGCCACCATGGAGCCCGCGGAAGTCCTCTTCGTCGTCGGCCACGAGATGGGGCACTACTTGCTCCAGCACATCTGGATCGGACTGGGGATCGCCGTCGCCTTCATCTTCATCGCCGCCTGGCTGTCGCATCTGGCGATGAACGCGTTGATTCGAAAATACCGGCACCGGTTTGGATTTGAACGGCTCTCCAGTTTCGCCAGCATGCCGCTTCTGGCGCTCTCGTTTTCGGTGATCGGTTTTCTTTTTTCGCCGTTGCAAAACGGAATCTGGCGACACTTCGAACACCAGGCCGACGTCTTCGGCCTGCAAAAAACCGCCGATACCGAGGCGGCGGTCGGCGCCTTTGAGAAGTTGGCGGCGACCAATCTCTCCAACCCCGATCCGTCGACTTTCATCAAGATCTGGCTGTATGACCACCCGACCCTGGCCGAACGGGTCACTTTCGCCCGGTCCTGGCAGTTTGCCGGCAGCGAGGCGGTCGCCGCCGCCGCCCCGGCGGCCACGACCGATTCCGCCCTGATTGTCCCCGGCGAGAAACACTTCAAAAACATCCGCCAACTCAGTTTCGGCGGCGAGAACGCCGAGGCCTACTTCTCCGCCGATGGCCGGAAACTGATCTTCCAATCGACCCGCGATGGTTACCCCTGCGACCGCATCTATACGATGAACATCGATGGCTCCGATCTGCGCATGGTTTCCACCGGCACCGGTGTCACCACCTGTTCGTTCTTCGCGCCCGATGGCGAGCGCATAATCTTCTGCTCCACCCATCTGGCCGGCGATTCCTGCCCGCCGAAGCCGTCGATGTCGCAGGGGTATGTCTGGGCCCTCTATCCCGGCTACGATGTCTTTTCCGCCAAACCCGATGGCTCCGACCTCAGGCGTTTGACCGACACTCCCGGCTACGACGCCGAGGCGGTCTATTCCCCCGACGGCACCAGGATCCTCTTCACCTCGGTGCGCAACGGCGATCTCGATCTGTATGTGATGAATCCCGATGGGAGCAATCCGGTCCAGTTGACCCATGAGCTTGGCTACGATGGCGGCGCATTCTTCTCACCCGACGGCAAGATGATCTGTTACCGCGGCAGCCACCCGACCGACTCGGCCGACATCGCCGATTACAAAAACCTGCTCGCGCAGGGGCTGATCCGTCCCAGCAGGCTCGAACTCTGGGTGATGAACGCCGACGGCACCGGCAAACGGCAGGTGACCAACAATGGATCGGCCAACTTCTGCCCGTACTTCCATCCCGACGGCAAGCGGCTCATATTCTCATCGTGCATGAACGATCCCAGGAAGCGCAACTTCGATCTGTTCATGATCAACATCGACGGCACCGGGCTGGAGCAGATCACCTTCGAGCCCACCTTTGATGGCTTCCCGATGTTCAACCGCGATGGCACCAGGCTGGTCTTCGCCTCCAACCGCAACCAGTCCAAGCCGGGGGAGACGAACATCTTCATCGCGGATTGGGTGGAATAACTGCTGCGGTTAATTGCGCGCCGGAGCTCTGCACAGGGCGCCGGCGTGCTTCCGTCTGCTCCGTCCGAAATCTCGCGTAAATCCGTTATATTCCTCAAGCATGGCGACGAACATACGTCGTCCGGCACGGGATACAACCTCATGACCACGCAACGTCGACTCAGTTTCGCGGTACTTGCCGTCTTCGGCATGGCCGCATTGGCTGTCGCCTCCTCTGGGGGGCCGCCGAATGCCCGCACCGGCGCCCCCGGCGAGAGCACCTGCGCCACCTGCCACGACAATCTCGACGTCGGCGAGGGCGCCCTGACGCTGACTGCCCCCGCGCAATACACGCCCGGAGACACCGTGACAATTGGCGTCGGCCTGTCCCAGTCGGGACAGAGCCGCTGGGGATTTGAGGCGACCGTGCTCGACTCACTGGCGCAGGCGGTCGGCGCGATCCTCGTGCTCGATACGCCCCGCACCCAATTGTCGACCGCCGCCAACGGGCGGCAGTACATCAAGCACACCGCCACCGGCACCGATCCGGGCGTCGCCGACAACGCCCCCGGCTGGTACTTCGGCTGGATCGCCCCGGCCGCGCCGGTCGGAGCGATCACCATCTATGCCGCCGGCAACGCCGCCGACAACGATGGCACGCTCAACGGCGATTTCATCTACACCGCCGAGCGCGCTGTGCAGCCCCCTTGCGACTGCCCCTGCGCCGGCGACCCCGCCTGCGATGGCATAATCGCCAACGTGCAGGACGTCGTCACCGTCGTCGCGGTCGCCTTTCGCGGCGCCGCGGCGGTGCGCGACAACGCCTGCCCCTATGACCGTGTCGACCTCGATTGCTCCGGGGCCAGCAACGTGATCGATGTTGTCCGCGTGGTCAACGTCGCCTTCCGCGGGGCAAATCCCGCCGCCGAGTTCTGCGCGCCCTGTCCGTAATGGGCAGAAGCCATACAACAAAAACGCACAACGCCGGAGTCGCTGATCTGCGACTCCGGCGTCCTATTGCGGGCTTTCGCGGCTCAAGAGCCGCTTCTACGCGTTGGATTTCACCGTCATGGCCTTGAGGAAGGCGTCGAGATTCGGCGCCCGGTCGAGATTGCCGACCGCCTCGATCACACGGTCCTGTGCCGCCTTGTCCATCACCTCGGAGGTCAGCGCGCGGAATTTCTCCTCGAGGTCGGCGTTGGTCATCGGGTTGGCCGGGTACCCCTTGGGGAATTCGACTTCCTTTTCGACTGTCTTGCCATCGGCGGTGGTGATCGATACCCCGGAGAGTTTCTTGGCCGGGAACTGTTTTTCGTAGCCCGGGTCGGCGACCACTTCAATCTTCTGCAACAGCGCCTGAAGCTTCGGATCGTGAATGCGCTGGTGGGTAAACTGCAGCGGCGTGATCATACGGTCCATGATCGCGGCGCCGATCACATACGGCAGCGAGTGGTCGGCGGTCTCCTTGGTCTCAGGATGGTACTTGGTTGGATCGGCAAGAATGTCTTTGGCGCGGGCAATGGTGCGCACCTTGACATGCGCGACCTGCTCGGGCTTGATGTCATGCGTCTTGACCAGATCGAGCGCCGCCGAGATCGGCGAGTGCGTGAGCGCCTCGGTCGGGAAGGCCTTGTAGGCGCAGCGCCCGATGCGCCAGCCTTTGCCGAGGCCGTCGGTCAAACGTCCCATGTCCCAATCCGGTCCGAGCACCTGGCAGAATCCCTCTTTGCCTTCGATGATCAATTCGGTGCCGATGTAGCCGTGACGCGCCAGACGCGCGGCGAACACGCCCGAGGCCGTCGCCATCGGGTCGACCGTGTTCTTCATCATCGTCAACTTGCCGGCCGCCACCGCCCCCATGGTCATGTTGTGACAGGTTGAGATGCCGATCGCGTTGACGATCTGATCGACCGACAGCCCCATCATGAACCCGGCCACCACCGGCGAGGCAATCTGCGTCAGCGAGGCATGATGCCAGCCGCGTTCACGGATGCCGGGGATGCCGAACTCGCACAGGCGCATCTCCAGTTCATAGGCCAGGACAATCCCGGCGATCACATCCTGCCCCGATCTGCGGTACTGTTCGCCCAGCGAGGTGGCCGCCGGGATCAAATCGGAGGGATGCGAAGGATCGGCCTCCCAGTAAATGTCGTTGTAATCCATCACTCGTATGGCCAGCGAATTGAGCAGCGTGACGAAGTAGGCGTTGGTCTTCTCGCCCGAAGACCAGACCGTCGCCTCGGGGCTGCCGCCGAACTCTCCGAGCGTCTTGCGCATGATCTCGATGTCTTCGTGATGGAAGCCGCCGAGGGCGCAACCGCACGAATCCAGCAGGAATCGCTTGGCGTGCACCACCGATTCCGGGTCAATCTGTTCGAACTTCAGTTGCGCGGCGAATTCCGCCCATGTGCGCGCGATGCTCTTTTTCTGTTCGGCCATACCGTTGCTCCGTCCGCTCCCTGCTGACAAGGTGGACGGCGAGTATGTGGGAAAACGCGGCGGGAATCAAGCCAGACCGGAATCCTCCGGCGGTCGGATAAGGCGATGGGGCAGAGGGGCTTAGTGGGCGCCGTTGCCGTTGCCCAAGAGGCCATCGCGCATATGCAGAATCCGTTCCGAACGCATCGGCAGATTCGGATCGTGGGTGATGATCATGATCGTGTGCCCGGCCTTCCACAACTCCTCGAACAGGTCGACAATCTCGCGGCCCGACGCCGAATCGAGATTGCCGGTGGGCTCATCGGCCAAAAGCAGCGACGGATTATTGACCAGCGCCCGCGCAATGGCCACACGCTGCATCTGCCCGCCGGACAGCTCGGTCGGCTTGTGATGCAGCCGGTCGCTCAGGCCGACACGGGTCAGCACCTCGGCGGCGCGCTTGCGGCGTTCCGAGGTTCCCACCCCGCGGAAGACCATCGGCAACTCGACATTCTCCAGCGCGGTGAGGTAGGGGAGCAGGTTGAAGTTTTGGAAGACAAAACCGATGTGCTGATTGCGGATTTCCGCCAGACGATTCACCGACAGCCGGTTGACTTCCTCGTTGCCGAACAGATACGTGCCCTGGCTGGGCACATCGAGGCAACCGAGAATGTTCATCATCGTCGATTTGCCCGAGCCCGACGGTCCGACCAGCGTGAGAAACTCGCCTTTGCGGACCTTCAGATCGACCCCGCGCAGCGCCTCCACCTTCACCTTGCCGGTGTCATAGATTTTCCAGACGCCATGCAGCTCGATGATGTTGCCGTTGCCGTTTGCGTTCATGACGGTTGCCTCACTCGTAGCGCAGTGTTTCGGCGGGGTTGAGCGCCGCGGCCTTGCGCGCTGGGAAATAGCCGGAGATGATGCCGATCATTGCGATGATCGAAACGGTGATCAGTCCGATCGGCAGCGAGATGGTCGGATTCCCCAGCCACGACATGGTCGACTCCGTGTCACGCGGGATCAGCGACAGCAGGTCGCAGATCAACTGGGAGACGAAGATGCCGATGGCCCCGCCGGCAAAGCAGATCAAGAGCGCTTCCAGCAGAATGGTGTTGTGGATGAGCCGCGGCTTGGCGCCCAGCGCCATCTTGATCCCGATCTCCTTGGTCCGCTCCTTGATCACCACATACATGATGTTCGCCACGCCCACCCCGGCGATCAGAAGCGTCATCGCGCCGATGATCCCCATGAAGATCTGCATGCCGATCATCATCTTCATCATTTCCTGACGCCCCTCGATCGTATCCCAGATCGACAGCGCCTGCTTGTCGGCCGGATCGAACTTGTACTTGGCGCCCAGCACTTCATAGAGCCGCCCCTCGACCACCTTGTTCAACTGATCGGAGCGCGGCATGATCACCAGGTTGCTCAGATACTTGTGGCCGAAGATGGCGTGGAAGGTGGTGGCGGGGATCGAGGCCTTTTCGACATCGGGGCCGCCATACATCCCCATCTGCTGCTTGTCCGTGCCGACGCCGATCACCGTAAACGGCATGCCGGAGACCTGAATCTGCCTGCCGATCGGATCCTCATCGTCAAAAAGCCGTTTGGCGAGGTTGTGGCCGAGAAAGATGACGCGGCGCTTGTGCTCCATGTCGGTCTGATTGATGTAGCGGCCGCCGCTTTCCGGGTAATGGGCGCGGATGCGCTGGTACGACGGGTACTCCCCGCAGATGTGCTCGGAGACAACCTTGCGGCCATAGACCAAGTCGATGCCCCAAGTAGAGTACTCGGCGCCGACCTCCTCGACTTCGGGGATGCTCTGCTTGATCAGATCGAGGTCTTCGGGGAGGAAGCGGATCCGGCGTCCCCGCGGCAGCCCCTGGAAGGGCACCGAGGACTGTCCGCCCCAGACAATCATGATATTTTCGCCCAGCCCGCGTTGATTGCGGTCCAGTTGCGTCTTCAGCCCCTCGCCAAAGGCCAACAGCAGGAGGATCGACATCGTCCCCCAGACGATCGCCGCCACCGTCAGCGCCGCGCGCTTCTTCTGCTTGCGGAAATCCGCCCAGAAGTACTTGAGGAAGCCCACCAGGTTCATGCCATCCGCCCGCCTACAACCGCAGCGCCTCAATGGGATTGCATTGCGCCGCCCGTCGCGCCGGGAAAAATCCCGCGACCAGCCCGATGAAGCCCAGCACCAGAATCGTCACCAGACCCACTGACAAGGAAATCGTCGGGGTGCCGATGTAGTCCTCCACGTGGAAACTGGGCACCAGCGCAACGACGCCGGACGCCAACGCGAATCCGAGAAGCCCGCCGATCCCGGTGAGGAAGAGGGTCTCAAACACGAACTGGCCCATGATGAAGCGCGGCTTGGCGCCGAGCGCCATCTTGATGCCGATCTCCTTAACGCGCTCTTCCACCACCACGTTCATGATGTTCGAAATCGAAATGCCGCCCACGATCAGCGTGAAGGCGCCAATCACGCCGAGGAACGTGCGGAAGGCGATGAAGAAGGCCGAGAAGAACTTCTCGTTCTCCGTGGTGTCCCACATCGCCAGCGCCTCGCGGTCCTCGGGATCGAATTTGTATTTTGACCCCAGCACGCGGTACACGCCGGCGATGACCTTCTCGGTGTTGCGCGGATCATCGGCGCGGAAGACAATGTCGTTGACGTATTCCACGCCGTACATCGCCCGGAACGTCGTGGTGGGGATGAAGGCCATCCGGACATCGCGTCCCTGGTACGACGAGTCCTGCTGCTTCTCGATCATGACGCCGATGACGGTGAAGGGCGTCCCATTGACCAGGATGATCCGCCCGACCGCCTCATCCTCCCCGAAGAGGTCGCGTTTGAGCTCGGGTCCGATGAAGATGACGCGTCGCTTGTTGTGCAAGTCCTGGTCGTTGATCCAGCGGGATCCGGCCTGCGGGATGATGTTGCGCATCGCGCCGTACTCGGGCCAGCACCCGACCACGCGCACCAGCTTCTCGATCTTCCCGACCCGGACCTTGATATCGCCGCGGCCGAACTCCGGGGAGACTTCGCCGATATTCGGCACGTTGGCCTTCAGCAGCGCGGCATCCTCCTCGCGGAGCCGGATGATGCGGTTCTTGGGCAGGCCCTGATACACCCTTGAGGTGCGCCCCGGCCACATGATCACGATGTATTCGCCCATGCCGCGCACCGCCTGCTGCTGGCGCGCGTGAATGCCCTGGCCGAAGGCCAGCAACAGCACCACCGACGCCGTCCCCCAGAGGATGCCGAACACCGTGAGCGCGGTGCGCATCTTCTGCGAACGGATGTCGCGCAAAAGCGCAGTCAGGAATACGCGGATGGCCATGATGTCTTCTGCCGCCGGTCGGTGTCGCGCGCTATTGAATCTGTTTGGGTGGACGCTCGATCACTTCCGCGCCCTGTTCCAGCCCCGCCAGAATCTCCACCTGCAGGCCGTCGGACAATCCGGTCTTGATCGGAATCTCCCTGGCCTCGTTGGGCTTCTCGGTGCTGGGGACTTCCACATAGGCGGAATCGGCGCGAAAGGTCACCAGACGCTCCGGCAGCACCAGCACCGAGTCCTTGCGATTGATCACAATCTCGGCGTTGGCCGAGTAGCCGGCGCGCAGTTGCGTCCCATCGCCCACCTCGGTCAACTGGATTTCGACATCGAAGATGACGGCGTTGTCTTCCTTGCGCGCCTTGGGGGAAATCTTGTAGAGCTCGCCTTTGACCTTTGATTCCGGCAACGCCCCGATCTTAATCTCCACCGGCATGCCGATCGACAGCTTGCCGACGTCGATCTCATCGACCGTGCCCTTGAACAGCAGACGTTCCATTGAAGCCAGGGTCAGCAGTTCGGTGCCCTCCTGGAACGAGGTCAACGGCACCACCGGATCGCCCTGGTTGACATGACGGGCGAGCACCGTGCCGGCGACGGGCGAACGGATCGTCGATTCGACCGCCTTGCCGGCGATCTGGACCTTGCCCGATTCGATGAGGGAGAGCCGCTCCTCGGCCAGCTTGCGGCGCAAATCGGCCTCGTCGCGGCGTTGACGCGCCCTTTCATATTCCTGATCGGAGATGTGCTTCTGCGCCAGCATCTCCTGCGCGCGGTTGTACTCACGCAGCGCGTTGTCGTATTCGACCGCGGCCAGCTCGACATTGCGCTTGGCCTCGGCATACTCCAGCGGCGTCGGGTCGGGCGCCACCTCGATCAACGGGTCACCGACATCGACCGAGTCGCCGATCTCGACGTGCAGCTTTTTGACCAAGCCGGAGATCTTTGATTTGATCGCGATCTCGTTGTCCGGCTCGATGCGCCCGATGGCCAGCGCCTTGTCGATGATCGTGCCGCGATCCACTTTGACCAGTTTGAAGGATGCGTCGGTGTGTCCGGAGCGGTTCTGAATGATGAAGAGGAGGCCGGCGACGACAACGATTCCGATTACGCCCAATCCGATCTTCTTGACCATGGGTGACTCCCCGAGTGCATTTGTCCGGTGTAACCACGGCCGCCGTGGCGCCGCGGGCTGACATCCAGACTACTACGGGGGGGCCTGCGAAAGGTTTCAGCAGCAGACAGAGCCGAAGCGGGTCAAAGCGACAGGCGGCCGATCAGGTCGGTCGCCCGCCCGATGCCCTTGGCGGCCAGATAGGCGGCCAGCTCGTCGGCCACGCGGATCGGCGCATCGGGCATGCGGAAATTGGCGGTGCCCACCTGCACCGCGCGCGCGCCGACAATCAGGAATTCGGCGGCGTCGGTGCCCGAGGCAATCCCGCCGATGCCGATGACCGGAATCTTCACCGCGCGCACGATCTTGTGGACACAGGCCAGCGCCACGGGCTTGATCGCCGGGCCGGAAAGTCCCCCGGTGACATTCGACAACCGCGGCTTGAATGTGTGGTAGTTGACCGACATGCCGACCAGCGTGTTGATGGCCGAGATGGCGTCGGCCCCGCCCCGCTCGGCCGCGCGCGCCAGCGATGCGATGTCGTTGGTATTCGGCGTCAGTTTCACCACCAGCGGCGCGCGAGTGGCGGCGCGCACTTTGCCCACGCACTCCTCGACCCAGGCCGGATCGGAGCCGTTGTCGATGCCCCGCGCGACATTCGGGCAGGAGAGATTGAGCTCAAGCATGTCGATCCCGCGCTCCCGCGCCAGGCGACGCGCCATGCCGACGTAATCCTCCTGCGTGTGCCCGACGATGTTGACCACCACGCGCGTCGCCATCGCGCGCAGCCGCGGCAGTTCGTCGCGGATGAAATCCTCGACGCCTTTGTTCTGCAGGCCAATCGCATTAAGCATCCCGCCGGCCGTCTCGCAGGTGCGGGGATAGGGATGTCCCGACCGCGGCTCCAGCGACACCGACTTGGTCACCATCGCTCCCAGACGCGCCGTGTCGCACCACTCCGCCACCTCTTCGCCCACGCCGGCGGTGCCGGAGGCGGTCCAGATCGGCGTGGCAAAACGCAACCCGGCGATCTCGACAGACAGATCAACCGCGGGCGCCTTGGTCGCTTTCGGTTTCATCAGAAGACAATCGTCGAGGCGTCGAAGACCGGCCCATCCCGGCAGACCCGAAGAAACGTCTCGTATCCGGACCGATCCCGACCCTGCACCACACATCCCATACACACGCCGTACCCGCACGGCATCGAACGTTCGAGCGAGACTTCGCAGAAGGTCCCGTGTGCGGCACACACCTTCGCCAACGCGCTCATCATCGGCTCCGGTCCGCAGCCGTATACCGCGATACGGGATCCGTTCAGTTTTCCGCTCTGCACGAGGTGATCGAACAGCGCGACCGCCGTGCCGTGAAATCCCTTGCTTCCGTCGTCGCTGGCCCAGACTGGTCGCAAGCCATGTTGCGCCAATTGATAGGGCGCAACCGCCTGTGCTTTGGTGCGCACGCCCAGAATCATCACCGGGAGGGGCGCGGATCTTCGCCGTGATGATTGCCGCAGTTGCTCCAACGCCCACAGGCGCAGGGGCGCCATACCCAGTCCGCCGCCCACGAGGACCGCCGTGTGTCCCGGTGGCGGTGGCGTGAAGCGATTCCCCAACGGCCCCAGCGTGTCCAGTTCGGACCCCACCGGATCGTTGGCCAGCGAGCGTGTCCCGACGCCGAGCACCTGATGCAGGACATCGTAGGTGCCCGCCTTCGGATCGGCGGCGTAGATCGAAAAGGCGCGCCGGAACAGGAGGTCATCGGCGGGCAGAATATGGACAAATTGCCCCGCCTTGGCCGCGCGGGCAATCGTTGGTTGATGGAAGCGCTGCTGAAAAATGTTGGGCCCGACACGTCGGGTCCAGACAAGCGTCGAGGTCAGTCGGTGCTTCACGGTTGGCCGGGTATCTGCGGCTGTCCTCCGGTGCGGTTGTACCAGTCGAGCTCGTTGGGATCGGGCGCCGGGGGTGTGATACGCATCTCGTAGCGGTACGGAATGTTCAACGACTCCACCGGGATCGAATCGGGGTCGAATGTGGTCTGCATGATCGCTCGCCGTGTCGCCTCGTTCAGATCCTCCGACGGCGACTTCTGGATCAGTTCATACTCGGAAATCCGCCCCGAATAGTCAATCACGATGCGATAAACCACGACCACTTCACGGGTGATGACGCCGACATCGGCGGAGGGGAACTCCACCTGCCCGGCGAATTTGGGACGGGGCGCCCGTGGCAATTCGGTGGCCTTCGCTGCGCCACTGTCGGCGGCTGAGGCGGTGCCCCCACTCTGTACGGTCGCTTCATCACGCTTCGGCGCGGGCGCCGACCGGGGACGCGGGCGCGGGACCGTCGGCGTCAACCGCTGCGTGGCCGCGACCGCCAATTCCGTCTGCGCGTAAGTCGAGGCGATCTCCTGATACGCCCAGATGACGGAGGAGTCTTCACGCGGGAAGTACCGGTCGGTCAGGACCGCGATCGCATACTCGGCGCGCGGCACCAGCCGGGAGTATGGGTATTTCTTGACGAACTCCCGGAACGCGTCGATGGCCTCCCCCGGACGGTTCTCGACCAGATACAAGTCTTCGGCGGCGCTGTAGGCCTTGGCCGGATGCGCGGTGTCGGCGTCGGTTCCCTTCAAACCCAGCCGTGCGATGGCGTCGCCGGCATAGTCGGTGTATGGATACTCTGCCAGGATGCGCCGCAGCCGCACCCGTGCGGCCGCGGTGTCGGCGAACTCGGATTCATAGATATCGGCCGCCGCCAAAAGCGCCTGGGCGCCATACGGTGTGCCGGGGTAACGTTCCACGATCCCGGAATACTCCACCAGCGCCGAATCGGGGTAGCCCAGATCGAACCGATACAACTCGGCCAGCTGCATTTGAGTTTCCGCCGCCGTCGAAATGTCGGCGAAGGCCTTTTCGCGCTCGGCGCACAACGCCGCGCGCAATTCCCGGTCACGGATGGCGCTGCTGTCTGCGACCGCCGATGCCAAGCGGCCCATCAGGATGTCGGTCGGTGTCGCCGGGCCGAGCACGTCGCCGACCCCGAAGTCATACAGTTTGGCCGGAGACGGAGGGCCATAAAGCGAGTCGCCCGCCACGATGTCCTCCCAGACCGCCACGGCCAGCAATTCCTCGGCGCGCAGATTTTGCAGCATCTCCAGCGAATCGACCACCGGGCCGTAGATTTCAGGCGCCGCCGCGACCGCCCCGGCGCTGTCACCCCGGCTTGCCGTTTCCGTCATGGCGGTGTCTGCGGCACCCGACCCGACAAACTCCGGCGGCGTCGGCGGACCGAACCGGTTGGGATCGTCCAATGGATTCTTGAATTCGTCCGGCGTCGCCGGGCCATAGGCGGAGACCGAGTCGGCGTCGGCCGATGACAACGCCAACGCCGCCAGCGAGTCGTCGATCAACTTCTGCCGCTCTCGCGAGTGGACAAAGTCGACGGGACGCGCCTCCAGCGGCGATGATTTCAACAGCCGCTCCAGGCGCGGTAGATTCTCGGGGTCATAGGATTGAGCGCTGTCCCGCGATGCGCTGCTGGTCAATTCGCCGCGTCCGAGCGACTTACGGAATTGCGCCAGTTTGGTGATGTTGGCCGAGCGTGTCAGCGCCAGCGCCGACAGGTCGCCGGAGGCGTACTCTTCGCGGACCTTGTCGTAGTAGGCCTGGGCGGACCCCAGATCATTGTGCTTGTACTGCTTGATCTCGGCCATGTTGAAGTACGCCTCGGCCGACCACCGCGTGCGTTCCAGCGCCGCCGCCACCTGCTCGTACTGACGCCATGCCCCCTCCAGATCGCCCTGCCGTTCGAGGCCGTCCCCGAGCAGCAGACGAATCGTGCCGATCGAGTCGGCGTAGGCGTCATCCTCGGCCATGGCGGAGAAGATCGCGATCCCCGAATCGACCAACCCGGCCTCGTAGCACGCCTCGCCAAAGCCGATCAGGGCCGGGTATCGCACTGCGATCTCCTCGTCGCGGGTCAGTGGCTCATAGAGGGCCATCGCGTCCTGCGGTCGCTTCAGCCGGCGCAGTTCGGCCGCCGACAGCAGGCGCGCCTCGTTGGCACGCGCCGACCGGGGGTACTGATCCAGAATCAACTGAAACGCCGCCACCGCTGAGTCATGTGAGTTGATCTGCGACAGGTACATCCCCCGCTGGAAGGTGGCCTCGGCGCGCCACTCCGGCTTGCGGGCGTTGGATGCCAGCTCCGTGAAGGTCCGGTAGGCCGCTTGCTCGTCGCCCAACTGCATCCGGCAACGCGCCAGATACAGCTGCGACTCCTCGACAAATTCCGATTTCGGATGCACCGCCAGCAGTTCGCGGAAGGCGCTTTCGGACTTGGAAATGTTCTCGATGCGGAAGTAGGAGACACCGATGAGGAAGAGGGCATCGTCGTGGTACTTGCTCTTCGGATGTTTCTGCACCACCTTCGCCGCCTTGGCGATCGCGTCTTCGTAGAGGCGGCGGTTGGCGGTCATCTTGGTGCCGCCGAATTGGGGGTTGTTCTGCTTCTCCGCGTTCTTGAACAGCTTCTTGGCGTTGTACATCGTGTTCCAGTACACACACCCCGACAGCCCCAGCGTGCTGCCCGCTGTCCAGACGACCAGGAGCAGGCGCAGAATCAAGCGGCGGTTGGCGGCAATGGACATCGGCGTCATCAATGCGTAACCGGGCACGGGGGTGCAATGTTCAGGCCCAACGCCCGGCAGATCAAGGGCAGGATTACTCCCGAAGGGCCGCGGAGGACTTCGTCGAATCCGTCGGACCGCTCCGTGGCTTCCGGATTGATCTCCACCAGATACGCTCCTGCCTGTTGTGCGATATCGGCCAGTCCGGCAGCCGGGAAGACGGCGGATGAGGTGCCCACGGACAAAAAGATTTCCGCGCGTCTCGCCGTCTGCCCTGCCCGTTGTAGTGCCCCTGGTGGAAGAAGTTCCCCAAACCAGACCACCGCCGGACGCACCAATCCGCCGCAGCCGCACATCGGCAATTGTCCGTCGGCGTCGAGGCCGGCGTTCCCGGCCGGCGCGCCACAGGCATGACAGCGGCTGCGCATGATGTTGCCGTGTATCTCGATTAAGTTCTGGGTTCCGGCCCGGGCGTGCAGACCATCGACATTCTGGGTCACCACGGTGAAATCGTCGCTGGCCGCCTCCAGTGCCGCCAACGCGTAATGGCCAGGATTGGGAGAGGCCCGATCGACAATCTCGCGCCGCCACATATACCACTCCCACACCAGCTTGGGGTTGCGCTCGAATGCTTCGGCGGTGGCCAGATCCTCGGCTCGAAACTCCCGCCACAGGCCTCCGGGACCGCGAAACGTCGGGATGCCGCTTTCGGCCGATGCTCCGGCGCCGGTCACGACCGTGACCAATCGCGCCCGGCGCAAGCGGTCCACCAATTCCGGACTGGGAGTAATTCCTGACATCAGGCCAATATACGCCGCCCTCCCGACCGGGTACAATGCTAAGCCGGGGCCAGACTCACTATCCCGTGGACAGTTGGCCCGTTAACTCGGAGATTGCCCCTATGCCAACGGCGCGACGGATTTGCATTGGGTGTGCCCTTGGGATGACCCTGGCCATGCTGCCAGTGGAAGGTCTGGCACAGGAGGCCATCGCTCCGGTCAGCGATTCGCCGCCGCCAGTCGTTGATACCCTGCACCGCCCCGTCGATCCGGGCGGCGAGCAGTTCCGGCTGGGCGGTGATCAGGCCGTTGACACCGCCACCGTCACGGCGGTCCGTCGCCGTCTCAAGCGTCAGGGATTCTTTGCCTCGCCGACCGGCGCATTGCTCCGCTCGGTCGCCTTTCCCGGCTGGGGGCAGTGGTCCAACGGCAAAAAGCAGAAGGCGGCGGTCTACTTTGCCATCGAAAGCTATTGGATCACTAAGGCCCTGATCTGGCGCCAACGCGCCCGCGATGCCGACAACCTGGCCGATTTCACTCACGCCAGCGACCGCCGCAACTATTTTTACTGGCTGACCGGGATCACCGTCTTCGTTTCGATGTTTGATGCTTATGCCGACCGGTACCTGCTCACCCTGGAAGAGACACGGGACGCCGGGGATGACTTCTGGGGCGACCGACAGTCCAACGATGGCTGGCGGCTGGCGTTGACGGTCACTTTTTAATGACTGAAAGTTTCCTCTCAGCCGAGCCCATCTTTTGCCGAACCTATGCGTATAAGACCACTGACGCGTGACAATCGCGCTGTAGACCGGATGCGACGGGCCCATCGCCGATCAGTCCACCCCGTGCGGTGGATCCTGCCAGTCTTATTCCTGCTCCTTGCCGGGCTGGGCGCCGCCTCGTCGGCGTCGGCGCAGATGCTGTTGATCCCGATGGACAACAGCCAGGCCAACCACCTCAAGGCCTACGGTGTGGCCTTCCATTGCCTGACCCGCGGGATCAAGGTCGAGTGGCTGCTCAACTACCGCGGCGGCTCGTTTCTGGCCAATGTCTACCGTGAAATCCTCGACACCTGCGACGTGCGCGGCGTGACCTACCAACTGATCGATGCCGGCCAGGAAGCCGACATCCGCGCCACCATCGAGCAGGAGAACATGGAATCGGTCATCCTCGAGAAGGCGCCGCGGATCGCCATCTATGTCCCGCCTACCAACGATCCCTGGGATGATGCGGTGACGCTCGTGCTCAACTACGCCCAGATCGACTACGACAAGCTCTGGGATGAAGAGGTCTT
Source organism: bacterium (assembly GCA_035559435.1). Classification (NCBI taxonomy): domain Bacteria; species bacterium. The sequence continues at coordinate 17,032 of DATMBC010000083.1, read as the reverse complement.
GCGCGGCGATCTGGACCACTACGACTGGCTGCATCTGCACCACGAGGACTTCACGGGCCAGTATGGCAAGTTCTTTGGCTCCTATCGCAACGAACTGTGGTACCGTCAGGACGTCCAGCTATGCGAAGAGACCGCCCAGCGGCTGGGGTTCCGCCGGGTCTCCGACTGCAAGAAGGCGGTGGCGCTGGCCATCAAGGACTATGTCTCCCGCGGCGGATTTCTCTTTGCCATGTGCTCGGCGCCGGAGACCCTCGACATCGCCCTGGCGGCCGCCGAAACCGACATCGTGCCGGAGCAATTCGACGGCGACCCGCCGGATCCCGACTGTCAGCAGCGGCTGGACTATTCACGCTGCATGGCGTTCACCGACTTCACCGTGTCGCTTGATGCCTTCGAGTACTCGCACTCCGACATCGACACCTCCCCCGACCGGATCGCCTCGCGTCTGGGCCCGGAGGGGGACATCTTCACCCTGTTTGAGTTCTCCGCCAAGCTCGACCCCGTGCCGACGATGCTGGTGCAATGCCACCAGGATGCCGTCAGTGGATTCATGGGACAAACGACCGCCTTCCGAAAGAGTCTGGTGAAAAAGTATGTCACTCTGTTGGGCGAAGCGGAAGGACAAAACGAGATCCGCTACCTGCACGGCAACCTCGACAAGGGAACCTTTACCTTTCTGGGTGGACATGATCCGGAAGACTATCAACACCTGATTTATGACCCGCCGACCGAGCTGGCGCTGCACAAGAACTCGGGCGGCTACCGGCTGATTCTCAACAATGTGCTCTTCCCGGCCGCCCGGAAAAAGGAACGCAAGACGTGACGCGGATCGGCAGAATGCCCCTTGATTTTCGCGCCGCATTCATTATATTGCGCATGCAACACGAGGAAGAGGATCGACGGTACGCGCATTGAACGCTGTCTTTGGTGTAGGTACATGCCGCGCCGGCTCCGGGGGGTGCCTGCGCAAACCGCTTGAGTGACCCGATTTTTCTCCCGCGCGGCGCGTCGATGGTCGGCGCCGCTCGGGCAGAGAGCAAAAAAGCCAAGACGAGCGGAAACCCCTGGGCGGTCCCGTGCGTTGTAAAGGTAGGCCGTTCCTCAACGGTCTTCCGGGCACATCCGCCAGAGTTCGAGGTATGTCGTGAGACAGCTCTCCATAATGGCCGAGACCCTCTCGGCCGCATCGCCGGTGGCGCAGCAACTCAGCGAGCGCGGCGTTCAGGTCACGCCCGCCAATCTGCCGGCGGGGACCTACGCCGTCAGCGGCGCCTGCGTCATCCAGCATCTCTCTCGCGCCGAATTCACCCGGTGGATCGCCGACAAGACCATCTTTCGCCGCATCACTGAATTGAAGCGCGCCGTCAGCGAACCCGTCCTGATCGTGGAGGGTGTCGAAAACGGCGAACGCACCGTCTCCACCGCCGCTCTCCGCGGCGCGCTCGCCTTTGTCGCGGTTCACAACCGTGTGCCTGTCCTCTTCGCCAGCGACCCCAAGGACTCGGCCGATCTCATCTATGCCATGGTCAATCAACTGCAAAACGGCATGGGTGTGACGCTCGATACGGTGCCTGCGGCGCCGTCGGTTCTTACTGTCCCCGCGCAGGATTCGGCCGAGCACGATGAGAGTGATAACGGCAATGGCAATGGCAACGGCAGCGGCGCAGGGGCCTCCGACGTCAGCAGCGCCGCTGAGCAAATTGTCCGTATGATTCCCGAGATCGGGCCGGTCACTGCCCGCGCCATGTTGAAGCGCTTTGGCTCCCTGCGCGGCGTGTTTGCCGCCAACGCCCAGGACCTGACCAAAGTTGACGGCATCGGCCCGAAGCGCGCAAAAAAGATCGCCGCTTTCTTCTCTCGTCGCGAAGTCCGCTGAGCCACGCCGACACGTCGATCCACTCCGATACATCAGCTGTGCCATGTCAGCCGCTGCTGATGACTCTCCGGAAACTGCTCCATACCAGACTGGCTTCAACCCGGTCGCTGTTCACCCGTTTCGTAGTGGCGCGTTCTATACACTGAAACGCCGCACATCGGCGTTCAGGAGGCGGACATGTCAAGACGGGCCCTGAAGCGACTTGCGTTGACGATTGGCGCGCTGCTGATACTGACCCCGATTGCGTCTTTTGCGATCGCAGCCTTCTTATGGTCGCAGCGGGCCGACTACGGCTGGTCGCCCGCAATCGATGAGCCCACATACAAGGACTCGCATCCGGTGGTGGTCGTCGATGCGGCGCATCACAACGCCTCCGCCGCGGACTGGACGGGACGCTACTTCCCATTCGCGCGGTTGTTGCGCGCCGATGGCTACGATGTGCGCTCGGGGAACGACGCGTTCACCCCGGAGAATCTGGACGGCGTCGATGTGCTGGTGATCGTCAACGCCTCCGGGGCCGCCAAACCCCAACTGTTCGGAATCAACCTGCCTTTTGGAGAGGGTTCATCAGAAGACCGCGCACGCTCCGCATTTACACGCGATGAAATCTGCCATATCTACGAATGGGTCGCGGGCGGCGGCTCGATTCTGCTGATCGCTGATCACGCGCCGTTTGGCGCCGCCGCCGCGGACCTGGCGGAGGTGTTCGGCGTCACGATGTACAAAGGGTTCGTGGAAGTGCCTGGTGAATTGTCCGACCCGCTGGAGTTTTCAAGCGCCAACGGCCGACTCGGCGCGCATCCGATTCTGTCCGGCGACAGCCCGCACTCCGTGATTTCACGTGTCGCGACTTTCACCGGTCAGTCGTTGGAGGGTCCGGATGATGCCGCCGTTCTGCTGCGGCTGCCGGAATCGGCAATCGAATACATCCCATCGGACCGCGATGGCCAATTCGACTCGACGTCGGCGGGAGTGGCGCAGGGGCTTGCCATGACTGTCGGCATGGGGCGGATGGTCGTTCTGGGTGAGGCGGCGATGCTCACCGCGCAGGTGCACAATCGTGTGCCCTTCGGGATGAATCTGCCCGGCTACGACAATCGCCAGTTTGCGCGCAACATCATGCGCTGGCTGACGCGGAATCTGTAAGGAAGAGTTTGCTCGGCTAATCGTCGTTGTCGGCGCGCTGCGCCCGGTACTCGGCCAACTTGCGCTCGCCGAGGGGCTGGCGTCGCTTGATCCGCAGCGACTCCTTACATTCGCTCCAGAAGTTGGGATCGCTCTTCAGGATGACGGCAAAGGTGGTCGCCATGGTGATACAGGCGCCCAGCGACGCCAGCGCCATGTCCTTCTGCGCGTCCCAGGGATCGCCTTGCGCGCCCAGAAACGCCACCCCCGCCTCCGGGGCCACCACCACCGTCGCGCCCCACTCGACCAGCTCATAGATCCCCGACAGCGAGATCATGACGTCGACAGGAAGCACAATGCCCCAGATTCCCCGCGCGCCGATGATTCGGTAATACAACTCGCGCATCGGATAGGCCAGGAGCAAGCCGAACAGGAAGTGCACCACCCGGTCGAAGTTGTTGCGCTGCCAGCCGAAGATCGGGGCCAGCCAGTCGCCGATCGGCGTTTCGGCGTACGTGTAATGCGCCCCGACCGCATGCAGGATCATAAACAGCGTGAGCGGGATATATGACAGGTTCGACAGCGGAAAGCGCTTGTAAGTGAAGACAAAGAACCCCACCGCCAGGAGCGCGAGCACGTTCTCCAAAAGCCAGTCGGCGGGATAGACCGGGTCAATCGCCATCCAGACCCACACCGCCGCATAGACAGCGAGGCACGCCGCCGGGACCACCCGGCGCGGGGGAGACGTCATGTCCATACAGTGCGTAGCCGCCGCTATCCGCGCGGCAGATTGATCCAATCGAACATCAGGAATTGCAGGCGTTGGATGAGAAGCGAAATGCGCGCCATCACGGTAAAGCCGAAGGAGGCGCCGAACCCGATCATCAGCGTGGCGATGCCGATCTGCGCCAGAAAGCCGGTCGCGCCCTTGTGTTCCTTGGAGAAGAAGAAGTAGATGAGCGCGGTGATGACGCCGATCAGGATGATCAGGTTGTTGACGGTCAGGGCGGTGCTGGCGTTGGCGCTGTTCATCTGCGTCACCAGGTCGATCGAGCCATACAACTGCTCGATCACCTTGGCCTTCATCTCCAGCGTGATCGCCACTCCCGAGGTCACGCCGATATAGATCGCCAGCGGGTAGCGCGACACCCACGACCAGCCCTTAAACAGGCGGGTCCACATCAGCAGGCCCAGCAACGTCGGAATCAGGTACCACCAGTTCCCCGCCTGCAGGTTCTGCACCACCTTGGGCATGAACGCGGTGTAGAACAGGATCAGAACCCAGTACCCCGCCGATACGCCGACCATCAGGTGCTCGGCGAACTTGTAGAAGGGGTTGTCCTTGTACAAGAATGAGAAGATCGCCAGCGTCAGAAACGCCGCAACCCAGATTCCAATCGTCGTTGACCAATCCATAAGGTGCCCGGTTTCCGCTCCTATGCCTTCCGCTTCTCCGAGCGACGCATCGCGAAGAATCCGACATTCCCAATCACGATGAACAGAATGATGATGGCGTGCGCCACGATCTGCACCTTCATCCCCTCGACCGCCGGGCCCGGAGTGTTGACCAGCATCTCGTACTCCGCCGCGCCCTTCAGCCCGCCCAGCAGCCCGAAGATCTGGTCGGTCTGCAGGTAGGGATAGTACTCGGTGGCCATGACGCCGGTCACGCCGATGGCCAGCGGCACCCCGTAACGCCCGTTGCCGTAGGAGATCCACCAGTCGGTGGCCGAGGTTCCGGAGATGTTGATCACGGCCTTCACGTCGCTGTAGTTGCGGATGTTGGCCATCATCGGCAGCGAATCCAACGACACGCCGTAGTAGTCGCGCGGGAAGGGAATCCGGTAATTCTGCCCCATGCCGAGGATGATCAGCACCGGGTAGGGCTTGTAGCCGAGGTAGACAAAGTCGACGCCGTTGATCTTCTTCTCGCCGGTGAGCGCCGCGTGACGCGCCACCGCCGTGTCGATGCGCTCGGCGGCCAGCGCCGGCCCGAATTGGTGCAGCGCGGTGATGATGACCTTGATGTCCTTGGTGAAGCACTGCTTCAGGACTGACAGCGTCATCGGATCCAGCTCCGCCGAGACCGACGGGTCATAGTCCAGCGCCAGATGGATGGCGTCGCCCGCGTTGAGACCCTCGATGTAGTTGTAGATGTTACGCGCTTCCTTCGAAATCGGCACGGGGATGGAGAAATCCAAAAGCAGCGAGACAACGACCGCCACAAACAGCGTGAGGTAGACCCAACGCCGGTCGATGGCGAACATTTTCTCGAAGAAGTTCATTGCCCGGTCCCCGTCAATCCCGGCCCATGTAGGACCGTTCGATGCCCAGCACAATCTTGAGCGCCGTGGCGACAATGCCCAGCCCGACGCCGATCACGATCGCGCGTTTGGCCGCCAGATTCGGCACATTCAACACCCAGTCGGCGGTGGTGCCCACCGGGTCGGTCAGCGGCCCCAGCGGGAAGAATCGGATCATCACGATCACCGCCGAGACCAGGAGCACGGTGGCCAAGAACGACCGCGCGCGGAAAGCGCGGTAAGCGGCCGAGGCGATGAAAAACGACAGAATCGAGAACATCGTCGCCGACACCGGATAGACGATATAATTGAACTGCCAGCGCACCGCCGGGGCGTTGTGGTCGCCGATGCCGGGAAGCCCGGTCGCGATCATCCCCGCCAGCCCGATCAGCGTCACAATCGCATACGGCCAGTTCTCGGATTTGCGCCGGATCTTCCCCCACGACACCCGAATCAGCGAGAAGATGCCCAGCATCAGCGCGAACACGCCGATGATCGGCGGCCAGTCGAGCGCGACAAACTCGTAGAGATACTCCGATTGCTCGTGCGGAATGAAGTATTGGAACAGCGTGAAGGCGCCGCACAGAAAGATGATGGCAAGTGGCAGTTGGCGCTTCATGGTCTGGTTCGCTCGTCGGGTCTAAAAACTCAGGTGAAACGTCCGCGCAATCCACTGCCATTGCAGGGCGGCGCCGACGCATCCGGCGATCAACACGCCGAGGAAGATCGCCTTGGCGTAGTCCTGGGCCTTCAACGTGCCCAGCAATTTCGGCTCGCGGCTCAGGTACGCCGAGGCGGCGAAGAGTTCCTCGCCGATGAGCGTGTAGTCGCAGGCCACCACAAAAAACGGAATCTGCGTGGTCCGGTCGGTCCCGGAAATCTGGATCGACCCGGCGATCGAACCGGTCTCGGCCAGAATCAGCGACTCGGCAAAGAAGACGCCAAGGTAGAAGTTGGTCGCCGTCTGCCGCCGCAACATCGTGCCGTTGACCGCCGCCACGTAAGCGAATTGCTCCTGCGTCACGAAATAAACGATGTCGTCCTTGTACTCGTCGGGACGGCCCGCGTCGAGGTAGGCCTGCTTGACCGTCTCCTGCGCGATCGACATCACCACCGCGTCATAGCAGGGGACCAGCAGTTCGGTCCGGTGCTCGGCGACCTTTTTGGTCACGCGCGAGAGGATCGTCAGCGAGGCGATCGTGGCGATCTCATCGGCCGCGCCCAGCCCCAGGACATACAGGATCGGCCGATTCATCTCGGTGGCGCGTCCGATGGCCTCATCGACCGCGTTGATGCCCGCCAGCGGTCGGATATACAATTCCCTGCCGCTTTTGGCCGCGTTGATGAAATACAGGACCAGCGCCAAAAAGATGACCACCGGAATGCCGATGTGGAGCAGCTTGCCGGTGTGCAGATACTGCCCGGACGCCGATGCCGGCGCCGACACTTCGGATTCGGCGATTCCGCCGGCGTCGTTGATCGTCAGGACCTTGTAGCGAAATTCGATGTGATCGGGGAGGAAGTCGTTCGAGGCGCGCTGTTTCCCGCCGCGGTTTTCGTAGCGGGTGCTGCCCATCGGGACATCCGCCAGCGTGTCCCATTGGTTCTCGATGAAGCGCCAGGCCGCGGTTCCATACGCCCGGCTGTCAAACAATCGATAGGAGGGATCGCCCGGCGGCACCGAATCGGGGCTGATCGGGCCGCGCAGGGCCGGCGTTCGCAGGACCCGATACATGACCACATTGTTGCGGCCCTGACCGTCATCGCCCGAGGCCGTCCACTCAACCGTGATGGCGTGGCCGCCGTCGTTGGGCGCGTCATAGGCGCGGATGCCGGTGGCCGGAAGCGGCGGCTGAGGCGCCGGCGCCGTCTCGACCGCTACCGTCGCGGCTGTGTCGCCCGGCGTCTGCGCCAACGTCAGAGTGGCCCACAGCATGGCCAGAACCACCATGCCCAAGGCAAGGAGTCGCGCCGGCGAAGTGTATGGAGGGGTGGGCGTGTGCGGCATGGTCGCAGGGTCCAACAAAAGCCAACTTAAACCGTGCCGTCGGCCGATGCAACGACTAACCGCGTTGCCGCCTCTAAATTCGCGGCTCGGAGACGGGGCGATCGATCCGCTTATTAGCTGAGAATCCCCAGCCAGTCGCCCAGCAGGAATTGGAAGCGGCCCACCAGGAGCGAAATGCGCGCCATGACGGTGTAGCCGAACCCGGCGCCGAAGGTCACCATCAGGATCCAGATGCCGATCCGTGAACCGACCCCGAAGGCGCCCTTGTGCTCCTTGGAGAAGAAGAAGTAGATCAGCCCGCAGAAGACCCCGAGGAAGATCACGATGTTCGACATCGAGGTCAGCGTGTCAAGCGCGCCCCCCTCGATGACCACCAGGGGCACCATCGTGGAGTTGATCTGGCCAAGCAGGTCGGAGGCCATGTAGCGGATGAAATTCAGGCCGGCGGTGGTCCCGACGATGAACGCCAGCGCCCAGCGCGAAATCCACGGCCACTTCGGCGACAGTCGCCACAGGAGCATCAGCCCCAGCACCGCCGGGATGAAATACCAGTACGACGGCGGCTGGTCGGCGATGGCCGGGACAAACGGACGCACCAGCGGGGGGTGGAGCTTGCCGATCAGGTTGGGAATCAACACCGACCAGAATCCCATCACCATCCAGTACCCGGCCGACACGCCGACGAACAGATGCTCGGCGGCCTTGTAGAAAATGTTGTCCTTATAGAGGAAACTGAGGATCGACAGCGTCAGGAACGAGCCCAGCGTGATATAGAAGCCGCGCAGGGTGGTGGAGACTGCAAAGGCCAGGATCACGGCAATCAGGCCGACCAGATACCAGATCGGGCGGCGTTCCACTACGGCGTCCCCTGTCGTTTGGCCTCACGGCGACGGCCGGCGAAGTAGGCGATGTTGCCGATCACGATAAACAGCATGATCACCAGATGGGCGACCGCCTGCGGCCCCATCATGTCGATCCCCGGATGCGCGACATTCGCAAACCGCGGATACCGGCGGATCAGTTCGTATTCGTATTCCGCCGCCCCCTTGATGCCCCCCATCAAACCCAGCAACTGGCTTGGATAGTACGGGTACAGAAGCGGCGCCTGGACCGCGGTCACGCCGCTGGCCACCGGGATCTTCCCCGGGTCGCCGGCAAAGAGCACCCACTCCTTGGTGCCGGGGAATCCGCCGCCGAAGGTGAAGATGATGTCGAAATTGCGCAGGTTGCGGATCTGCGCCATCATCGGAATCGAGTCGATCGCCGTCCCGTGCACGTCGGTGGTGTACATCTTCTTCATGTCGGTGAGGATGACGTTGATCAGTCCCTGGTTGCCCGACTTGTAGCCGAGATTGAGGTAGTCCTCGCCGTAGCGGTATTCGGGAAATTCCTTCTCGATCACGCGGTGGATGGTCTCATCGGTGATGTTCTGCCCGGTCGCCCACAACGCCATCAGGTACAACTTCTGCTTGCGCGCGGCGCAATGACGGACCACCGCGTCGACCATCGGCTGGACTTCCGGCACCGTCGACGGCGAATAGTCAAACGAGATCAAAACCCGCGATCCCTCGGGCAGGCTCTCGATGCGGTCGAACATCGAGGACACAATCGGCGAGATCTTCTCCGGGAAGATGACATGGAACACAAGCGGCAGCGAGACCGCCAGCGCGACGAACAGAAAGATGATGCGGCGGTCAATCGCCTGCACCCGTTCCAGGAACGTGGGACGCTCGCCGTTGGCCATGGCTTACTTCTCGTCCGCTCCGAGATAGGTCCGTTCGACGCCGAGGATGACGCGCAGCGACATCGCGATGACCCCCAGCGAAATGCCGATCATGATCGCCCGCTGGCCGGCCAGGTTCGGCACCGCCATGATCCAGTTGGCGAGATTGGGAATGTGGAAGAAGTCCAGCCACGAGGGCAGCCAGTCGGTGGCGTAGGTCCCCGCCGGCGTCCGTCCCAGCAGTATGATAAACGCCGTCGCCAGCAGGATCGTCGCTTCCAGCGTCTTGGCGCGAAACGCCCGGTATGAGGCCGAGGCGACAAAGAACGCCAACAGCGCGTACATTGTCGCCTGCAACGGATTGAACATCGACTGGTAGAATTCCTGGAACAACCCGCCGGGCTGGGTCACGTTCCCCTGCCACCCGTCCGGATTGCCGATCTTGAACAGGCCGGCGTAGAGCATCGCGAAGAACCCCGCCAGCGTGATCAGGGAGAAGAACCAGTCGCGCCCGCGCTTGTCTTCCAGGCCGCCGAAGGCGAAGAAGGGAAACTCGACCAGGAACTTAAGCGGCCAGAACCCGCCGCCCTTCTTCGCTTCCTGCACCGAGGTGCGCACCCCGCGCAGAAACCGCGCGCCGTGAATGCGGACCAGGTTGCCGCCGCCCAACAGAAACGCGAACACCGCGATGATGTCGAAATACAGCGAGAAGTTCTCGCCTAGCCGGCCGAAGGGATGATGCGGAATGAACGCGGCAATGATGAGCACCGCGCCCACGATGAGAGTGATGATCAGCGGAACTTGACGACGCATCGAATCCCGGTCCTCAGTTCAACAAAAACAGGTCTTTCACCCAGTTGCCCGCCCTCAGGAACCACTCGACCCGTGTCACCTGATGCAGGGTCAACAGGATCACGCCGGAGGCGATCGCCAGCATGGCGATGCTTTTGCCCACATCCTGCCCCTTCAGCGAGCCCAACTGCTTCGGCTCGTTGGAGAGATAGGCGGAGGCGGCGAAGAGCTCCTCCCCAATGAGGGTGTAGTCGCAAGCGGCGACAAAAAACGGCAATTGCGCCGGCATGGCGGTCCCGGCGATCTGGATCGCGCCGATCGAGTTGCCCGTCTCGGCCATGATCAGCGACTCGGCGAAGAACGCGCCCATATAGAAGCAGGTGGCGGGTTTGTCGCGCACCATGATGCCGTCGACCGCCGCCACATACCCGAACTGCTCGTCGGTCACATAATGGACCGCGTCGTCGGAGTAGGCATCGGGACGTCCCGCCGCGATATAGGCCGACTTGATCGTCTCGCGCGCCGTGGACATCACAATCGACCGCGAGGTCGGCACTTCGATCTTGGTGTCGTATTCGGCGATCGTGCGCGCGACATAGCCGAGAATCGTCACCCCGGCCACCGTCTGCACATCGTCCATGTCCTGAATGCCGGGGATGTACAGAATCGGACGTCCCATTTCGGTGGCACGGCCGATTGCCTCCTGCACCGCTTCCAGTCCCGCAATCCGGCGGATGAACAGCTTCTTGCCCCGGCGGGCCGAAGCGATGTAGTAGATGATGGAGCCGGACAGCAGAAGTCCAATGACCAGCACATTGGTCCGGTTGGTGTTAAACCACTGCGCGCTGGACATCACCGGGCCCACCGGCGCGGCGGCCGCGCCGCCCTGCGCCGTGCTGGCAACGACCTGATAGTAGTAGCCCACGCCGTCATGGGTCGAGGCGTCGGCGAACCGGGTCGCGCCCTTCGGCGCAAACCCGACCGATTGGAACGGTCCCGCCGCTGACTCCGAACGCAGAATCTCGTAGCCGATGATCGCGGTCGCGGTGTCGGCCCCGCCATGATCGTCGGGGGACAAATCCCAAGTGACCGTGATCGATCCGCCTTCGTCCCCTTTGGTGTCGCTCACACGGACATTCTGCGGCGGACCGACCAAGGCCGCCGCCGTATCTGCGGTTGTCTGGGGGATCGCAAAGGCAGGGAAGAGCGCCAGGATCAGAATCGCCGGAGACAGTGCAACGAGCAGGGATGAGAGACGGTCAGCGCGATTCATGACGTTGGTCTGGCCCGGCGGCCGGCGCGCCGGCTCAATTGATCAGATGCAGCCAGTCGGCCAGCAGAAAGTCAATCCGTCCGATCAGCAGCGACATGCGTCCCATCACAGTATATCCGAACGCCGCCCCGAAAGTCACCATCAGAAACCAGGTCCCGATCCGGGAGATGGTGCCAAAGGCGCCCTTGTGCTCCTTGGAGAAGAAGAAGTAAAGCAGTCCGGCAAAGGTCCCCAAGGTGACCAACAGCATGTTGAACGAGGGCCAGAATTGGAAGGCGCCGGTCGCGCTGTAACTGATCACCGGCTGCACTGAGTTCTGCAGCTGCGTCATCGCGTTCGATTGCAGGTAGGTGATCAGGCGCAACCCGGCGGTGAAGCCCACCACAAACGCCAGCGGCCAGCGCGAAATCCAGCCGATGCTGGGCACCAGGCGCAGGAGCATCATGATGCCCAGCACCCCGGGGATCAGGACCAGAAGGTCGCCCTGCATAAGCGGGTCGCCCAACTTCGGCAGGAGGTTCGACCAGAAATAGCTGACAAACCAGTACCCGGCGGAGATCCCGACAAAGAGCGCCTCGCAGAACTTGTAGACCGGGTTGTCCTTGTACAGGAACGACATGATGCCGAGCGTGAGCAGCGCGCCGACCCACGTGCCAAACAGGACCCAGCCGGGATGATCCATCCACATAGGCGCTACTTGTCCCTCCGGCTCTTCCGCGTGGCGAAGTAGGCGACGTTGCCAATCACAATGAAGAGGATGACCACCACATGCGCCACCGACTGCCCCACCATGAACTTCAGCGCGCGGCCCGGGGTGCTGGTGATCTGCTCGAATTCGGCCGCGCCGCGCATCCCGCCAACCAGCCCGGCCAACTGACGCCCGACATACGGAAACATCTCGGTGGTCTGCACCGCGGTGCTGGCCGAAATCATCCGCACCCCGAAGCGGTCCACCCCGAATTGCACCCATTCACGCGTGCCGGGATAGCCCGACGACACATTCACGACAAAATCGAAGTTGCCGAGATTCTTGATGCCGCGCATGATCGGGATCTCCCCGACCGGGATGCCGCGGTAATCGCGCGGGAAAGTCGACGGAATATCCGATCCCATCTTCTGGATCACCGCTTCGTTGCCGGACTGGAACCCGAGGTTGACATAGTCAACGCCCTCGGTCAGTCGGACGTCTTTGAACTCCTCGTCGGCCAGCGCGGAACGCAGCGCCAGATTGGCCTGCTGCGGGCCCTGCGGCCACAGGCCGATGATCACCATCCGCCACTTCTTGCGCAGCCCGACCTTCAACGCCGTGACCGCCATCGGCTGCAACTCCGGCGCCGACGGCGGATCGTAGTCCATGGAATAGAGCACCAACGCGCCGTCGGGGACCGCCTCCAACGCATCGGCGGCCATCTGCACCTCGCGCGACACCGGCAATTTCTGCGTAATATCGAAAAACAATGGGAAGATCAGCGCCACGCCGATGAGGATGAAGATGACGCGGCGGTCGATCCGCATCATCCGCTCCAGGAAGGGCGCGCGCGTCATGGTGGGCTCGGTGGCTGACATGTCGAAGTCCGGCTATTCGCCGCCCAGGTACGAGCGCTCCAGTCCCAGAATGAGCCGTAGCGAGGCCGAGGCCACGCCGAGCGCGATGCCGATCATGATCGCGCGCTGGCCCGCCACCTGCGGATAGGTCATAATCCAACTGGCCACGTCCGACAAACGATACCCCTCCGGCAGGAAACCGGTCAGCGTGTCGCCAACCGGCACCCGACCCAACATCACCAAAAACGCCGCCAGCAAGAGCAACGTCGCCTCCCAACTGCGCGCGCGGAAGGCGCGGTAGGAGGCAGAGGCAACGAAGAATGCCAGGATCGCGAACATCGTCGAGGACAGCGGCGTGTAGACGTTGACGTACAGATAGTCGAAACGCGTCCCCGCCAACTGGAACCCGCGTCCGCCCGAGAAGAAAAGCCCGATGATCGCAATCAGCAGGAACGACAGAATCACAACGATGCCGTACCAGCGGTCATGGCTCTTCTTGGCCAGCGTCCGTTGCGTGCTCACCCGCAGCAGATTCAGCGCCCCAAGCCAGATCGCAAAGGCCTGCAGGATGCCAAACCAGTCGGAAAACGTGTCGACCAACGTGCCGAAGGGCCGGTGCGGAATGAAGAACTGCACGATGCAGACCACGCCGACAAACAGCGCGATGAAAGTGGGGATTTCGCGACGCATGGCCCGGCCTACTCGACCTCGAAATACTGTCCGATGTTATAGGGACCGAGTTTCTCGGGGTCGCTGGTCTTCAGCGTGATCGCCCCGATCGACGTCAGGATGATCCCGACCAGGATCGTCACCAGGATGATCCCCTTGCCGACATCCTGCCCCTTCAGACTGCCCAACAGTTTCGGTTCCTTCGAGAGGTACGCCGACGCGGCGAACAGTTCCTCGCCGATGAGCGTGTAGTCGCAGGCGGCGACAAAGAAAGGCAGCTGCGCCGGCATCGCGGTCCCGGCGATCTGGATCGCCCCGATCGAGTTGCCGGTTTCCGCCAGAATCAGCGATTCGGCGTAGAAAGCGCCCATGTAGAACATCGTCGCGGGCTTGTCGCGCATCACCAGGCCGTCGATGCCGGCCGCATACCCGAATTGGTCGTCGGTGAGGTAGTAGACACTCTCCTCGCGGTAGGCATCCGGACGGCCGGCGTTGAGAAACGCTTCCTTGACGACTTCGCGGCAGGTGACCATGACCAGCGACCGCGACACCGGCACTTCCAGCTTGGCCTCGTAGTCGGCGGCCACCTTGGCGACCCGGCCGAGAATGGTGATCCCGGCCAGCGTCTGGACCTCGTCCATGTCCTGGGTGCCGGGAATGTAGAAGATCTTCTTGCCCATTTCGGTGGCGCGCCCGACCGCCTCGTCAACCGCTTCGAGGCCGCCAATCTTGCGAATGTAGACCGACTTGCCCGACCGGGCGGCGTTGATGAAGTACAGGATGGCCGAGCAAAGGATGATCACGGCGATCAGCGCATTGAGACGGCGCGAATGGAACCACTGCGCCACTCCCTGCACCGCCGCCGACGGCTCCGACTGAATGTACACCGGTTTGGGCTCGCCGCCCGGCACCGGCGCCAGCGCCACCGCCGAGACGATGTAGTGATAAATGGTGCCGGAGTGAACCGTGGCGTCGGTGAAGGAGGTCTGCCCCGCCGCGGCCGCGCCCACGGTGTCGAAGGGCCCGTCCGGGGATGTCCCGCGCAGAATCAGGTACGACTCCACATTGTCCAGACCGGCGCCGTCATCCGGCGAGAGGTTCCAGCTGACAATGATCGCCTCGCCGTTATCGTTGGGGGCATCCGACCCGCGCACACCGGTGGGCGGGTGCGGCGCCGGCGGCTCCGCGACGGTCGGCGCGATCGCCGCCATGCTGTCGCTGGGAGGAGACTGGGTAAAGGCCGGGCCGTGGACGAAAAGGACGATCAACAGGACAAACAGTCCCTGCCGGAGGAGGGTGCCTGTTGGCTTTCTTCCTATGTTGACCCGTTCCGACAAATCGCCGCTTATGCTGGTGAGGCCGCGGGGTTGTGATGTCAATGGATTCCGCTCCGCCACGACGGAGCACGACCCTGACTATGTAACCGGCTGGTCAATCCGGTGTCAAGCGATTCTCGCGATCAGACTTCCTCGATCATCTCCACATTGGCCCGCGGGACCACTGCGCGGGTCTTGTCTTCGAACTCGACTTCCAACACGCGCGCGTGCGACTCCGACTCCAGCACCTGAAGCGGCGCCGGCAGGTCGGTCACTATGCCCAGACGGCCAAAGTAGGGTTGACGGATCACGCGCACCGGCGAACCGATGGCCAGTCCGGCGATTTCGGCGGTCTTGGCTGCCTGGACCGAAGAGGTGGCCTTGGGGATGACCACTTCGGGACGAATCACGCCGGCGCGGATCTGCGTGGCCCCATTAATGCACGCCATCTGGCCGGCATGGCGCTTGAGCAGTTGGAATGTTTTCTCGGCCATCGCAATCCGGCCGAAGCCCTCGGTCACCACCAGCGTGATGCCCAGATCCTCGCTGCCGGTGATCGCGACGCCGAGGTCCTTGCCGAGGAAGTCGCGCAAATCGCGGTCGTCGAAGCCGCCGACCACGATCCCCACCGCCCCCACCGCGATCGCCTTCTTCAGCGCCGCGGCCGTCACCAGCGATCCGCCCACCAGCACCTGCCCCTTGCACCCCGGCGTGATGTCCTTCTCATCGAGAACGGCGGTGTGATCGGGCGAGAGAATCTTGATCGGGCCGTGGGTCTCCCCGCCGATTCCGAAGATGCCCTGCACAAACGATCCCACACACGCCACCGTGACGCCTTCGGCCGGGTGGACGTCGATCACTTCGCCCTTCAGATAGGCCTTTACCTGGACCGGGACCGGCTTGCCGCGCAGAAGCACTTGTCCGGTGACGCTGGAAACGCTTTCCACCGTGCCGTCGATCTTCGATTTCACTTCCGACTTGAACAGGCCGAAAAACGACGATGAGCGCGCGATCACCTCGCCGGCTGTGACCGGCTCGCCTTCCTTGCGCAACATGCACTCCGGCACATCCTCCGGCGGCACGCCCAGCAAATTGGCGACGTTGACCGGCTCGACCGGCCCGGGCAGATGGGTCTGCGCCACGACCGTGTCGGGCTCGACCTTGTCGCCTTTCTTGACCAGCACCTCGCCCTTGAGGGGGAGGATGCGTTCCTTCACGACGCGAATCTCGTCGGTAACCTTTAATCCCGGGGTGTATGCGTGTGCCATGTGATCCTAACCGTCTGAGATGATCGGCCCAATCCCTACGCCCGCTCCAACGCCGCGCGCGGATAGATGTCCAGTTCCAGCATCCACTCGCGCAGTTTCGCCACACGGGTGGCGTCATCGGTGGGCACCGCAAACGGCCGTCCGCGGCCGTCGAGGATGATCCCGACCACGCCGCCGGAAATCTTACGCTCCACTTTCACGCCCTTGCCCGCGCCCACATCGAACGCGCGCTGCGGCTCGAAGACCGCCTTGGCCACCGCCGGCAGACTGGTCTTCTCGTCCATGCCCAGTTTGAACAGTTTCATCGTGCCGAATTCCAATGTGCCCTTCTCGACACGGCCATCGGGAAACTCGATGTGGTAATCCATCACCGGCCCCTTGCCGCCCTTGGCCTCGCCGACCGGCGCGATGCAGGTGCCCAGGTGAATCAGGCAGTCCTTGTTGAACACTTCGGTGGCCGCCCTGGGATGCACTTCGGCCAGCACCCCCAGTTGCGGCATCATGAAGATCGAGTCGACCGCCAGCCGCGTGATCCCCTCCGGCAGGAAGGCGTCGATCAACATCAACGCCGACTGTTGACGACGCGGCGCGTGCGAGAGCACTCCGCCCGACCCGATCAGCATGTCCAGCGTCATCATGTTGACCAACGTCTGCCCGGAAGCCGACTGCTCGAAGGCGTCGGCGATCGTGCGCTGCTGCTGGACGCCCTTGAGCACCGTCGCAAACGACTTGTGCTGGATGAAGGCCAGGCGCAACGCCTCCTTGGCGATTGCCTGCTCGAAGATCAACTCCTCCATCGTCTGCGGAATGGTGGTCGGACGGATCATCTTGTTTTTGACGCGATTGCGCAAATCGCGCTCGTCCATGTGGAAGGGGACCCAGCGCATCACGTTCGGCAACCCAGCCTCGGCGAACACATTCGAGATCGAATACGACATGCCGAGGTTGGCCGACACGGTGCGGTTGAACACGCCTTGGAAGACCGAGAACACGTCGGTGGTCGCCCCGCCGATGTCGACGCCGACCACCTCGATGCCTTCCATCTCCGCGACGCGCTTGATGATCGAGCCCACCGCGCCCGGGGTCGGCATGATCGGGGCATCGGCCCACTCCATCAGCTTGCGGTACCCCGGC
>DATMBC010000082.1 GCA_035559435.1 bacterium | reverse complement strand
CGTCCCGGGCCGTCGCAGCGCGGCAGCAGGCGTTGCGAGACCACCGCCTGCAACGTGCCGGAGAGCATCAGGCGCACCTGCTGGTGCTGGTGGGGCGGGAAGAACGAAATGATACGCGAGATTGTCTCGACCGCGTTGATGGTATGCAGCGTGGTCAGCACCAGGTGCCCGGTGTCGGCGGCGGTCAGCGCGATCATCATGGTCTCCATGTCGCGAATCTCGCCGATGAGGATGACGTCGGGGTCCTGACGGAAGGCGTGGCGCAGCGCGGTGGCAAACGACTCGGTGTCGCCGCCAACCTCGCGCTGGCAGATCACGCTCTGATTGTCGCGGAAGATGTATTCGATCGGGTCTTCGACAGTGACGATGTTCTCCGAGCGGGTGCCGTTGATCTCCTCGATCATCGAGGCCAGCGTGGTCGATTTGCCCGAGCCGGTGGCGCCGGTCAGGATCACCAGCCCGCGGCGCACCGCGCACAGCTTACGGATGGCATCCGGCAGGTGCAGCTCGGCCATGGTCGGCACCTGGGTGAGCACGGCGCGGCAGGCAATGCCCGGTGTGCCCCGCTGGCGGTAGAGATTCAGACGGAAGCGGCCGAGCTTGGCGACGCCCAACCCGAGGTCCATCTCGTTACGCGCCTGGAAGCGGCGCTTCTGCTCCTCCGAGAGAATCTGGCCGATGATCTCTTCGACCTGATCGGCGGTCATCGGCGGCGAGTCCATCTGCGTGAGCAAGCCATCGATGCGAAGAATCGGACGCACTCCGACGCGGATGTGCAAATCGGAGGCGCCGCGCTCCATCATTTCTTCCAACAGTTCCTTGAATGTCATGGCGGTTCTCCCTGGCGGGCGGAATGCCCCCTCTCTGGGGAGTTATCGGCAGAAGGAAGGGAGGGCTGAAGGGGGCCCCTCACCCGCGCCGCCGCCGGCGTGATGAGGTGGCCGGCTTCACGGGCGAAGGCGCCGGGACAGGCCGCAACGACAAAGGGCCGGCAAGGCCGGCCCTACCGAGATGCTTTTGCGTTCAAGGTCAATCGCCGCGGCGGTCGCGACGTGCCTCCCTGTCGGCGCGGTAGAATTCGGAGTAGAGTTGCTCGCGTTCGTAGTCGCCGTCGACGTCATCCGCCGCTGCGAGGAATTCATCCTCGAGCGCTTCATCGCCGCGGCAATGAGGCAACAGCGACCGCAGGACTCCCCCCTGCTCGTAACTGGAGGAGATGCCGCGAGCGGCCGCCAGGGCCGCCCGTGTCGCGGCGGCATTGAGGTGTGGAGTGTCGGTAAACCCGGTCAACGCGCGGGCGGCGTCGTAATCGGACTCGATGGCGGCGACCGCGCTCATGAATGCATTTGTCGCCGCGGCGCCGTCGCGGGACTGCGGCACCAGTTCGCCCAGCAATTCGGCGGCCTCGTAGTCGGATTCCATCCGCGCGGCGATCCGCAACGCCCCGACCACCGCTTCCACCGGCGGATCGGAGCGCCAATCCAGGGCGGTCAGGGCGCGGCGCGCCTCGTACCCGGATTCAATCCCGGCAGCCGCGTCGACATACATCGGCATGAGCCGTTCGGAACCCGTGCACTGCGGCGCGAAGGAGATGAGCAGCTCGGCGGTTTCGTAGTCGGATTCCATCCGTGCGGCGATCTGCAGGACCGCGTTCATGACTTCGGGGCCGTCTTTGGCATCGAGCTCGATGGCGGACAGGGCGCGGCGAATCTCATAATCGGAGTCCATGGTCGAGGCCACGGCGACGTAGTCGGCGGTGAGCGAGGGATCCCAGTTGCGGTGCTCGGCGACGGTCAGAAGCAGTTCGGCCTTCTCGTAGTCGGATTCCATCCGCATCGCCGCCACCTCGAGGATATCGGAGCACTCGGCGGCGGTCAGCGCGGGGCGCTTGAACGCCTCGCCGACGAAGCGGCGCAGGACATAGTCGCTTTCGACATGGGCAACTTCGGCAATCAGTCCGGGGACACCGTCGCGGTCGAGAATACGGTTGGCGCGCTCCTCGGCGCCGATGCCGGTCTTGCGGATGAGGTCGACCAGCACGGTCGCCAGCCACGCCCGGCCCGCATCGTCGAAAGGCCGCTCCCGGCCGTCGACGTTGTATTCATAATCGAGATCCCCCTGGCGGTCGGCGCGGACGTCCAGTTCGGTCACGCGGGAGTCGCGCTTCTCCCAGATCAAGATCCGGCCGCTCTTGGAGAGGTCGTCAATCGTACGGTCATCCTCGCCGAACTTGACTGTCCCCTCGATGCGCACCTTGAGTTTGTTGGTCCCATCCGACCAGGTGGCGGTGGTCCGTCCGAATCCATCGGTGGTCACCGAAGTGCCGCGGCCATCGAAGACATCGACAGACACCCACTCGGCGAAGCGCGCAAGCAGTCCATCGCCATCGCAGAAGGACGGCCGGTTGTCGGCCGCGGATGCCGACGTGGCCGTTACTAGCAATACTATACCAGCCAACAAAATAGCATGAAAACAGCCCGAACAGAGACGTTGTTTGCAACTCGCAGCCTTTCCAACTCCAGTGTTTTCCATCTTCCCCTCCGATGAGCAGCCGGGACACTCCGACTAAGCATTTCTAGACGGAAACAGCCGTCAGAAGTTGCATAGGGTTCGGGAAGACGATTGAGAAATCACTATGGCGGGACAGGGAGATGAGAGATAGATTCAAAACGTCGTTTGAGTACGGAGTCCGCGCGTGGGGGCTCCCAATCGAGTGTGGGCCGGTACAATGCCATCTGGCATCATTTCAACGGAAAAGAGCGCCCTTGGACGACAGTACAACTCGGTGTTCTACGGGCACGAGATGTCGTTGGAGTTCTCAGACTCGATGATCCTGTATCGAGGGGCAGGCCCACCGGAATCGCTGGTTGAATGAAGAGGCGAAGCTACTACCCCATTAGCACATTAATCGCGGAATCCAAACTGGAGGCCGACGTTGCCTTGCTTATGTTGATGGAGGCGGGCGTTCAAGTTCTTAATGTCTGCGATTGCGTCCCCGGTTCCCAGATCGACCGTGTTCGGGAAGTGCTCGGAATCGCCCCGCAGGGTCTAGTACCTTCGAAGTACACGATTCAGAGCTTGGCTTGCCGATCACAGCAGTCGGAAGAAGTTGTCCGCGAAATTCTGCATCGGGCAAAGATACTGAGGAAACGACGGCTCTCCAGGATTCCGCGAGCGATGCTCTCTGATGCTGAGATCGCCCTCGGAATCAGACTCAAACCATCGACCGGCTCATCCATGGTGAGCAAAAGCTCCGAATTCTTCAAAGCTGACCGACTGCTCACTTCTCGACCATTAACCGATGCAACAAAGGTTGAGAGACACAAGAAGAGCTCACCAGATTGGCAGTTGATCGGTAGACCTCAGGAATTGGCATACTTGAGCTCGGCCGAGGTCGCCGAAATCCACGCTCGGCTTGTGAACGACTTTGCCTCATCTCGCGACCCTATTGATCCACCTGGCGTACGGAGCATTGATCTGCTGGAATCGGCCGTACATCGACCGAAGACTTGCCTCGGAGAAGCGGACAAGTATCCTTCAGTCGCGATGGCCGGTGCCGCGTTAGTTCACTCGATCGTTTTGAATCACCCATTTCACAACGGAAATAAGCGTGCGGCGCTCGTTTCGTTGCTGGTCTTTCTTGATAAGAATTCGTGGATATTCACTGCCACTGAGGACGAAATCTACGATTTCCTACTCAGACTGGCGGATCACAATCTGCTTCAGAAAGATGGTGAGCAAGTAATCGGAGCCGATCCGGAGACGCAGTATTGCGCATTTTGGATTAATAGGCGAATTCGCCAAGTCCAACGACATGAACACCCTCTCCAGTTCAGACAGCTACGACAAATCCTAGAGCGGTACCAATGCAGCTTAGCAAATCCCTCGAAAGGGAATCGAATCAACATCACGAGAGGCCATCTGACCACTCAAATCCACTATCAGGACGAAGGCAGTGATGTGCCGAAAGAAACGGTACACAAAGTAAGAAAAGAGCTGGAACTCGACGAATCTCACGGGTACGACTCTGGAATTTTCTATGTCGCGGGTGAACACATTTCAGAATTCATAAACACATACCGACAATTGCTTCGAAAGCTCGCTAAGGTCTAGAGTCAGTTTCATAACCTCCTGAGTGCGATGATGAGGCAGGCGACGTGAAGGAACGCCAGGAACATCACCGCGTAGTATTCGTAGCGGACAACCAGACGACGGAACCGATGCAACCACGCGAAGGTGCGTTCGACAATCCAGCGTCGCCGGTACCGGCGCAACGGTCGCCCGTCCTGAGGGGCGGAGCGTGTGCGCGAGATGCGGTGTGGGGCGATCAGTTGTGTGCCGCGTCGCCTCAGGACTCGGCGCAGCGGATCACTGTCGTAACCCCGGTCGGCAATCAATCGGGGAAGACGCGTCCGCGGGACACGGACATCATCGAGAACGGTTTCCAAAAGCGTGGTCTCACCCGGCGAGGCGCTGTCGACATGCAGTCCCAACGGCGTCCCCTTGCCGTCGGTGACGAGCATCACCTTCGAGCCATTGCCCCGACGGGTGGGGCCGATCCTGTCGCCCCCCTTTCGCGGAGGCGAAGGTCGCATCTGCGAAGCACTCCGTGACCTTCAACCGTTTACGGCGGTTCAGCCGGTGCAACAACGTTCGCCAGATCCCATCCCAGACACCCAGATGCTCATACAACGCCAGCCGGCGCTTATTTGAAGAGTCGTGGCATCGATGCGTAGCTGACCATGGACACCTGCATTGTGGCGTGTTTCGCTTCCGTCTCTCAAATCTAACGGTTAGTCTCACCTGTGGCCCAGTCTGCGGGGTGAGGTCAAAAGCCCCACATGCCACGTGAAACACGGTCCAACGGTAGGGACGTATGCGATACGCCCCTGCGTTCTGCAATTGCGGCGGGTGCCCTGTGGACTAAATGGCCGTCGGGTCAATCAGGAACAGCGGCTGGCCGAATTCGACCGGCTGGGCGTTCTCGACGAGGATCTTGACAATCTTGCCGGACTGTTCGGCCTCGATTTCGTTCATCAGCTTCATCGCCTCGATGATGCAGAGGACATCGCCGACCTTGACGATTTTGCCCGGCTCGACAAAGGCGGGCGCGTCGGGGGCCGGCGAGCGGTAGAACGTGCCCACCATCGGGGATTTGATCTCGACCAGATGGGACGGCGGCGCGACGGGCGCCGGAGCGGCGGGCACGGGGGCCGGGGCGGGCGCCACGGCGACCGGCGAAGCCACCGGCGGCGCGGCGGG
>DATMBC010000081.1 GCA_035559435.1 bacterium | reverse complement strand
TGACCGCCTCATACTTTCGCCAGTTCTTTGCAAATGTCTGCGGATCGGGCCGTTTGTCGCCCCCGCCGCAGGAGAACGCCAGCGCCGCCAACAGGAGGATGGCCGGACGCCAATGCCAGAGTGTTTCACGCGCGCTCATGTTCATGCTCACCTCGCGGGGGATTATATGCGCAAACCGGCCCGCCGAACAACTGGAACGACGCGGCGTGTCGTTTTTCAGGAGCCGATGCGCAGCCAGTCGATCAGCAAAAACTGGATCCGGCCGATCAGGAGGGAGACGCGGGCCATCACCGTATATCCGAAGTGGGCGCCGAACGCCACCATAATGAAGCCGACTCCGCCCGAGGCCACCCAACCCAATGGCCCGGTGTGCGGCTTGGAGAAGTAGAAATAGATCAACGTCGCCAGCACCCCGACGACGATCAGCACGTTGTTGACGCTGTCCAACGGCAGCAGCGTGCGCGACACCTGCGGCAGGATCAGCCCGTGCAGCTGTTGGATGAAAGTGATCCCGGCGGTGCTGCCAATCACAAACGCCAGCGACAGCCGCGACATCCAGGCGACCTTGGGAATGAAGCGGGCAAACAACAGCAGCCCGAGCGCCCCGGAGGCCGCCAGGATCCACTCCCCGTCCTGCGTCAGCGGCAGCCAGAGCTGCTGGACAATCACCGAGTGAAAAATGAGGCCGAAGTAATATCCCGCCGACAGCCCCGCGAAGACATGCTCGGCGAGTTTGAAAAGTGGATTGTCGCGGTAAAGGAAGGAGTACAGCGCCAGCGTGAAAAACGCCGTGGGGAAAAGCGCGACAAAGGGCGACGAGAAGAATTCGCTCACGCGGCCACCCCTGCCCGTCCGGCGGCGCGCGCCCGGCGCGCGGCGAAGTGGCCGATGTTGCCGATCACGATGAATCCGATGATGAGCAAATGAATGAGCGACTGCGAATCCATCCCCCGGGTGGCCCGATCACGCGCATCCAGCAGGCGCTCATACTCGGCGGCGCCCTTCATGCCGCCGAGGAGACCCTGCAACTGATGCGCCTGGACATACGACAACTGCTTGGGCGCCATGACCGCGGTCACCGCCGCCACCATTGGCATGCCAAAACGGGCGTTGACCAGCGACACCCAGTAGTCGACCATCGCGTTGTCGGAGATGATCACCGTGAGTTTCAGCGAATCGTAGTTGGGCACCTCGCGCATCAACGGGATCTCCGAGAGGCGGGTGCCGCGGTAATCGGTGGGGTAGATGTCCTCGATCTTTGAGCCCATCCCCAGCAGGACTGCCTGGTAGTTGGCCTTGTACCCGAGATTGACGTAGTCGGTGCCGTACTGCTTGCCGAATTCGCCGGCGACCTGGCCCAACACGCGTTCGATCACCGAGGGGCCGCCCATGCCGACATTGGAGAGCGCCACCACGCGCAGGTTCTTGCGGAAGCAGTGGCGCAGCGCCGCCACCGCCATCGGTTCGGTCTCCGCCAGTGTCGACGGCCAGCAATCGAAGGGAAAGAGGATCCGCGATCCGTCGGGAATCGCCTCGATCGCCGCGTAGAACGACTCGGTTTCCGGCGTCACCGGCGTGGGCAAACTCAGCGGGAAGAGCACCGGGATGATGACCGAGAGGAAGATCAGCGTGTAGAGCACGCGCCGGTCGACCCGTTGGAGGCGTTCCCAGAGGCCCACGCTCTACCCCCGCCCCAGGTAGGTCCGCTCGATGCCGACCAGGATGCGCAATGACATCGAGGCGGCGCCGAGCGCCGCGCCAATGATAATGCCACGTTGAACGGCCACCGATGGGACCATCATGATCCAGTTGGCCCAGGACGGAAGCGCGTCGTAGATGTACTGCCCCATCGGGATGCGCCCCAGCATCACAATCACCGCGGTGGCCAGCAGAATGGCTGAGGGCACGGTGCGGGCGCGGAACGCGCGGTAGGCGGCCGAGGCGATGAAGAACGCGAGCATCGAGAACATCGTCGCCATCATCGGCGCCTGCAGATTCTGGAAAAGCCAGTCGTAGACGCTGCCCGCCTCGATGCCGGCGAACACGCCGAAGCCGGCCATCGCCGCCAAACACAACAGCAGGATCAGCGAGTAAAGCCAGTCGGGGTGCCGGGTCGCGATCCGCCGCGAGTGCACCTGCACGATGGAGAACACACCCAAAAGCAACGCAAGTCCGGCCACGATCGTTTGGCCGCGCAGGGCTTCATTGGAGACCAAATCGACGGCCGAGCCGCGTCCAAAGAAGGCAAGGATCATCAGCCCGCCCGAGGCGAAGGCGACCAGTATCGGCAGACGGTATTTCATCGCGAGGCCAGGATGCTCCGCCAGAAGTCAACGCCCCAGCCGAGCGTGGCCGAAACCACGCCGGCCAACACCACGAGGGCGATCAGCACCTTCATCAAGTCCTGCCCGCGCAGCGCCCCGAGCATCTTCGGCTCATTGGACAAGTAGGCGCTGGCGGCGTAGAGTTCCTCGCCGATCAGCGTGTAGTCGCAGGCGGCGATAAAGAACGGCAGCTGTTCGGGCTCGGCGGTGCCGGCGATCTGGATGGCGCCGGCGGTCTGGCCCATTTCGGCGATCAGCAGCGATTCGGCGGTGAACTGTCCCATATAGATGGCGGCGGCGGGGCGTTC
>DATMBC010000080.1 GCA_035559435.1 bacterium | reverse complement strand
TCCGCCGTCCGGATCATACGAGCCGTCATCCACCGAGCCGTTGGCCGTGCAGGTCGGTCCGGCCGCCAGTTCGAGATTCTGAACGCAATTGGCCACCGGCGGCACGGTCACCACCGTGCCCTCGATCGTCACCGTGAAGTTGCACGTGTCGGTGTTGCCGGCCAGGTCGGTCGCCGTGACCACGACCGTCGTCACCCCCACCGGGAAGCAGAAGCCCGAAACCGGGTTGGACGACACGGACACGCCGGGGCAGTTGTCGGACGCCCCGATGCTAAAGGTCACCACCAGGCAATTCTCACCCGGCGCCGCCGTGTCGACGATGCTCGGCGGGCAGGTCGCCAACGGCGCCTGCGTGTCGTTGACCGTCACCGTAAACGAGCAGGAACTGGCATTACCGGCATCGTCCATCGCCGACACATTGACCGTCGTCGTGCCGATCGGGAAGAAGGTGCCGGGCGGCGTAGCCGTGACCGTCGGGCTGGCGTCGCAATTATCGTCGGCGCTCACCAGATAGTTCACTGTCGCGCCGCACTGGCCGGGAGTATTGTCGACCGTAATATTGGCCGGACAGGTCACCGTCGGCGCCGTCACGTCGTTGACCGTGACCGTCGCCGAACAGGAGGCCGTGTCGCCCTCATCGTCGGTGACCAGCAGCGTGACATTGGTCGTGCCCAGGCCATACGGGCCGGCCGGCGTCTGAACCGTCGTCACCGAGCCGCCGTCCGGATCAAACGAGCCGTTGTTGATCGAACCGCTCGCCTGGCAGTTGGCGTCGGCCGACAGCGTGATATTCTTGCAGATGGCCGTCGGTGGCTCATCCTGCGCCGCCTGTTGCACCGTCACGACAAAGCCGCACATGATTTCATTGCCGCAATCGTCGGTGATCGTCGCCGTCACCTGCGTCGCGCCCTCGTTGAACGTCGAGCCCGAAGCCGGCGTGGCGATGATGGTCAGCGACGGATCGCAATTGTCGGTAGCGTTGATTGTGAAATTCACCACCGCGCTGGTCGTGCCGAAGGGCACAATGATCAGCGTGTCGTTCGGGCACTGCACTTCCGGCGCGATCGTGTCGCGGATGGTGATCAGCTGCTGGCAGGTGGCGAAATTCCCCGCCGCGTCGGTCACGCGATAGGTGCGCGTGATGACTTCCGGGCAGCTCTGGCCATCGGAAACCTGGCCATCATAACTCCACACCGTGCCGGGGCAATTGTCGCGGTACGATCCACCCGCGGTCGCAAACGCCGCCGCGTCGGCATAGGGCGCCGGCACCGCGCTGGCACACTGGACAAAGATTCCGGGCGGGCAGGTGATCGACGGATCGGTCTCATCGACCACGGTCACCGTCGCGTCGCAGGTGTCGGAAGCGCCCTGCGTGTCGGTCACGATCAACTTGACGTTGGTCGTGCCCTTCGGGAACGGCCCGGGCGGCACCAACGCCAGCGTCAGCGCCGTGCCATCCTCCGGATCGGAGGAGCCATTGTTGACCGCCGCGGCGGTCGTGACGCCCAGACAGCTGTCGCCGGCGGGCACCGTGACATTCTGGCAAATCGCCGTCGGCGGCTGATTTACCGGCGGCAGTTCGTTGACAATCACATTGAAGGTGCAGGTGTCGGCGTTGCCCGCGTCGTCCGTGGCAATCACCACCACCGGCGTCGATCCGACCGGGAAACTGGACCCCGACGCCGGCGTGGCCACGATCGTCACCGACCCGTCGCAGTTGTCCGTCGCTGTCCCCGCTGTGAAGTTCACCACGATGCCGGGCGTGCCGTTCGGCACACTGAGGGTCGTGTCCGGACGGCAGGTCACCACCGGATCCGTCTCGTCCACCACCGTAATCGTCGCCGCGCACGTGTCCGCCGCGCCCTCGGTGTCGGTCACGATCAACTGGACGTTATTGACGCCCAGATTGTACGGACCCGCCGGCACCAGCGCCAACGTCACATTGGTGCCGTCCTCCGGGTCGCTCGAACCGTTGTTCACCTGCGCCGCGGTCACCGCCGCCTGGCAGGTCGGACCCGCCGCGACGGTCACGTTCTGACAGACCGCGGTCGGCGCCACATTCGGCTGCGCCACGCACGAACCCGAGCCCACCGTGAGGAAGCCCGGCGTGAAGCTGAAGAACACTTCGGCGGTGGACTCATCCACACCCACGAGGTGGTTGGCCGGCGTCACGCAGGCCGTGTCGATCACCATGCATCCATCTTGCGGAAGGAGATTGAGCACAAACAGCAGTGACGGGGTTGCGCCATCGCTGCCAGGAACTAGCGTGATATCGTCGCCAATATTCGGATCCCCGGTCGAAACTGTCGCCAACAGGAACCCATCCGGACTGGCCGTATCGCCTCGCGCCGCGGCCGCCGCAAACGTGCTGGACGTCGGGCCGCTGCATGAGTTGGTCGTCGGATCGGCATACTGCCGACGGGTCACGTTGCCGGCTGGCCATGTCGCTCCCGCCACGTCACCCAACGGACTATTCTTCAAACGGCCGGTGGCGTTGTAGTTGAACACGGTGTTCAGCACGTTGCCGAAGTAGAACGCCGAGCCGGAATGTGTCCGGATCTCGAGCGGGAGTACGAACCCGACAATCGGCTGATCATTGGTAATGAAGACGCCGACCTGCACGTTCGTCGCTCCCGCGGCGGCCGACTTCGACTCGACCACCACGGAGTTGACCGCCATCGCCTGCGTCGCCGTCAGACACACCAGCAGACAACAGGCGATCATTGCGAGTTTTCTCATGTTTTTTCCTTTCACCGAAAGACGGTATGGTTGCGAAGCGACTCTCTGTTGATACAATTCAATTAAGCTTCGGATTCAGCAAGGACAGAATGGCTGGTAAACTCGGTATGAACTGACCGCTTCTCTAATGTAAAGACCCAATGGCCAGCAGATGGGGCACCGCCTCTAAGCAAAGGATAATGCTGCGACTCCGGTTGTCCGTCGACTCAATCGGCCTGCCCGCGGTAAACGAAACGCGAAAACAAGGTTGGTAAAGAGGACGGCCCCCCGCCCTGGCCCGAAGCGCGGAACTCCGTGCCAGAGTTCCGGTTCGGCGCAGCCGTCAAGAACTGTATTAACTGGTTTCGCCTCCTAGTTGTCAACACACTTATTCGCCGATTTGGCAATCGATCTGCCCTTTTTGCCTATGAAACGTTAAGTGGATAAATAATCTCCTGTTAAACAACGCCTTGCGTCACATGCCGCTTGGCTGACCCGGGACGGCCAGCGCACAAAACACAACCGGGGCGGGAGACTGGCTCCCACCCCGGCTGGTTAAAGACAAGTGCGACTACGGAATCAGCGCCTTACGGAGCGCACGGATCCACGTAGTTGGCGGCGACCGACTGGCCGCGGAACGCCACGTTGACCACCTTCACCACATCGGTGACCGCGGTCACGCCCGAGGCATCCACGTCCGTGCGCTCGTTCGGGCAGCCCGGATCAAACGTCGCGGCTGCACCACGGAACGCCACGTTGACGGTGATCACCACGTCCTGCACGTTCGAGCGGATGCCGTCGCACGACGGATCGGCCCAGCAGGGGCAGGTGCACGAACTGGCGCTGCACAGATCGGCGGCGGCGGCAAACGCCAGACCGTCATCGATCTTGGCCTTGAACGAGGCTTCGCTGATCGTGTCGGAGGCGAAGACGACGACATAGGTCAGCGTCTCGCCGGCGGCGATCGACTTGCCGTTGTCCAGGGACATGAGGGTGTAGAGGTCAACCGCCGAGTCGGAGAACAGCTCGGCCGCGCCGGTCGACTGGGTCAACTGCCGGTACAGGAAGCCGTCGGTCGGTCCGCCACCCGGCTGAATGTCATCGGTGTTGTTGCCGACGTGGGCGTACTTAAACGCCGTCTTCGACGCAATACCGCCGCGGAAGCGGGCGGTGGTGTTCTGGCCGACCGGCACATGACCGGCGGTGTCCGAGCCACCCTGCCACACGAGGTTGCGGGTCAGATCCGAACCCGGAACGTTGGTCACGCCCGACTGCATCGTGCCCAAACGCGCCGCCGGAACGATATCCGCATCCATCAGGATACCGATGGCGAGGTTGGAGACCGCGACGGCCGGCTTGTGGCGGTACACTTTGTAGCGCGCCAGCACCATTTCGTCCTTGGTCGGATCCTGTGGGAAGGCCCATTCGACGGTCACGCCGACGACGGAGTCGCGCGTGCTCATCTTGGCGGTCGCATAGGCGCAACCGGAGCCGGTGCCATAGGCGGAGGTGTCGATCACCAGATCGCCCTGGGCGCGGAAGCCGAATTGGCCGTTGCTGTTGCGGTCAAAGAAGCGCAGATACACGGTCGTGTCCGGACCCTGCGTGCCGTGCGCGATCAGAAGCGATCCGTCGAAAATCGACGACGACGAGTCGCTGTAACGCCACAGACCGCCCTCGCCAAACTGCGACGCGAAGCGGGCGCTGCTCTCCACCTGCAGAGCCAGCGAGCCGGGGCTCGCCACGCCCGTCTTGATCACTTCGTTTTCCGGACAGAAGAAGTTGTTGAACACGAAGAACTCGACCGGGAAGGTGCGCGGGCTCGGCTTGGTCGCGTCGTTGTGGGTGATCGCGATCTGGCCCACATACAGGCCTTCCGCCGCGCCGTTGGCGGCCATCGTCACGGTCCGGACGATATCCGGATCGCCGGCGATGATCGAGTAGGCGCCCGTCGTCAGCGACAGCGTCGGCGCGCCGGGGAAGTCGGTCACCGAGACATTGCCTGACAACGTCGCGTTGCCCAGGTTGAGAATCGTCAGGGTCTCCTGATTGGTTCCGTTCTGGGGCGCGTTGTACTCGCATTCGCTGCGGAAGGTGAGCGTCGCCTCGAACACCGGGGCGATGACCGGGCACACATACTGCGCGTCGGTCGTTCCGCCCGGCAGACGCAGGTAGTGCACCGGGTTCAACTGCCAGGTGCCTTCACCCTGCGGAATGCCGCCGGCATCCAGGTCGGAGATGAAGAAGATGTCGATGTCATCGACCATACGGCCGATCGTCTGCCAGTGCTCGGAACGGCAGACCGAATCGGGACGCTGCGGGTTACCGGTCAGCGTGTCGGCCGCCCCCGGGTTGCAATTCGGGGTCTTGGTGTTGGTCAGGTTGACCGCCGGCGACCAGGTGTTGCCACCCGAGTTCGACACCGCCAGATACAGCTCGCCGTTGTAGTAGCCACCAGCCGACACGTCTTCCTGCTCGGCCTGGCTCGCACCGCCCAGCTGCACCCAGGTCACGTACACATAGTTGTTGTTCGACTGCGCGCCGCCCTGGCAGAGCGTGCTGCCATCGCCGATACCGACGGTGTGCTTGGTCACGTTCAGGTTGAACACGCCCGTCAGGAACGGGCTCGGCCAGTAGCCGAGATAGATCGGACGGATCGTCGGACGCGCGGTGCTCCAGTGGCGCAGCGCGATGTCCGAGCTCACGTTGGCTTCCCGCTGCTCGTCCCAGGTCACGTGCAACGCGCTGGAGTTGTCGTACGTGATCGAGATGTGCAACCAGGCCTGCGGGCCGGTCGGATCGTTGTAGTTGGTGATGACGGTCTTGACCTTGGGTTCGGAACCGGAAATCCAGCCCGCGCCGTCGGTCGTCGACTGAATGTACGCCACGTTGTTGTTGCCGTTCATCGAGGCGTAGTTGTCCACGTGCACGCCCACGGCGACCTTGTTGCTGTTCGGGTCGTCGGCGATCACGTAGGAAATCTGGCCGGTCGAGTCGAGAATGACCGGACCCGTCCAAGCCGAACCGTCCCAACGATGGTACCACAGCAGGTCGATCGGGCAGTCGTTGGTGTTCGAATGCGCGATCAGGTGCCGGGTGCCGGCGTCGTTGCCGTCACGGCCGGCGGCGTTGCGCGGCCAGAGAACTTCCGGGCAACCGCCCGCCGTGTAACCAGACAGACCGTCGTCCAGGTGCGTGGCATTGCCCGCGCCGAACGCGTAGTACTGGTGCCAGGGGTTGTACGGGAGATTCGGATCTTCGGTCTGGTGCAACGAAACGCACGCGTAGTTTAGACCGTCAACATCCATGTTGACATAGCCGGCGCGGGCCAGCTCGCCCAAGCCGACGAACACGCCGCCGAAGCCCTGGTTGAGCGTGGCGGTGCTGACCGTGTACGAGTTGTACGCCACGAAACGGTCAAACTGCTCGATGTCGTTCGGAATGCGGTTCCAGGCCATCCAGACGAAGTGGACCACATCCGCGCCGGAGGTGCGGGCGGTCTGGTAGCCCTGGGAATCGTTGTGCTGGTAGTCGTAAGACGTGTTGGCGATCGGCAGTCCAGGCGAGGGCGCCGGCGGCGCAAACGAGCCGGAGCTCAGCGACGTGCGCGGAACCGTGCTCTCCTGGATGATCGGGTTGTCAAAACTGAGATTCAGCGAGTTCCGGCCATCGATATAGCGGTTCGAGGTCCAGCGCAGGTCCATTTGCTTGGCCTTCAATTCAACATTGCGACGCTGGTTGACCTCGCGCTGCCATTTCCGCTTGGCGAGAGTCTCGGGGGAGTCAACCGCCTGGACCGCCACGGCGCTGAAACCCGCCGCCGCGATCACCAGGGCCACTCCAAGCTTTACAATCTTCCCCGTCATGCGTGTCTCCTTAAACAAACTTGACTGAAACGTTGCCGTTCCGCCACGGCGGAACGCCGTTTAATTCGCCCCGTCCCCGGATGGGCCGCTGGGTGCAACCACGCCGGGCCGGGATTCTCCGTTTAACGCTTCCGTCCCAAAACTAGTGTGTGGTGACCACCTCCCTACGACACCGCAAAGCTCATGGCTTGTCGGCTGTTGTTTGCATTCAACTGGTTAACGTCTTGGCAGATATCGCAGACAAACTCGTATCCGTGTCGCCGGTTAATGTCATCTGGTGTAACGTCTTTTCGGGGCGGACTTCGAAAGCCCACCGATTCGTCTGTGGTGCCAGCCGGCACGCGGCCCGGGGAGAGGACCCGGACTGAAGGGGCAAGTAAATGAAAGTAACTCGGGCTGATGCTACCGCGGGATTGCCAAACTCAACTTTAGTTTTCGAAACCGCACGGAGCCACTAAACCCGGATAACACTATAAAGCGAAGTCAACAGTTGTCAAGCCGATTTTGGTTTTTGACGGTCAAAAGCACGCGCAGAAACTGCGACTTCAACTGACGTGCCACAAACATCTTAACTCCCACCGCGTATGAAAAAAGCACGTATTGTTTGTGGATTCCGGGGGCGACTGGTTTCGACGGAGTCGCCAAAGGAAGGTTTGCCCGCCGAGGTCCCCGAGTCCTCGCTAAACCCTTGGGAAACAACACAAACGCCTACGATAACTCGTATGCGCTGGCAGCCTAACTTAGGATAGACTGCCCCACGGGTCGGAAGCCCGCCCTCGGCGGCTGGCCCGCTGGCCGAAAATGAGGGATAGCACCGGATCGCTCCCGCCGGTCCGATGCGAAACTCAAGCCGGGATAGCACCGCCGTAGCCTGTCGCTCGGCGCCGGCGGTGCGAATACAAACGACCGACTACGCGGGTAGACGGCCTTCACGCGGCACTTTCGGACGGGGGTTCGATTCCCCCCGCCTCCACTCATTGATCCGTTCGCTCGGTTCTCGCTACTGCCCAACCCACGCCTACCGCGCTGAAAGCCTTAGCTTTTCGCGCAGTTCATCGATCATCGCGCGTTGCTCGTCGATTTGCCGCTGTTGCTCTTTCATGCCTTCGATCAAGTACGGGACCAACCGCGCGTAGTCGATCGCGAGCAAGCCCTCGCGTGTCTCCGTAACCGCCTGGGGAACGACTTCCTTCACTTCCTGCGCGATCAGACCGATCTGCTCGCCCCGGGCCATCGGATGATCGGGCAGGACATCATGCTTCCATCGGTAAGTGACCCCACGGAGCCGTTCGACGGCGTCCAGCGCGTTTGTCAGCGGCACAACCTCGGTCTTCAGACGTCCGTCTGAAACGCACGCCCCGCCGTTGAAGGCGCAGACACTGCCCCAGGCGGTGATACTGCCGACGGCAAGGACATCACCGTTGGAGTAGAAGTTCACCCGGGCCTGATTTCCCGAGGTGCGGAACTGAAACCCGTCGGGGACACCGGCAATAGTCGAGTTGTAGATAATCGCGCCGTCAACATTGGAGGAAGCATCGGCGAACAGGATGCCCCGTTCATTTATGTCCGGAGTCGTGATCGAGATGTACCCGTTGTCGGCGTGCTCGAAGTTGGCGATGGAGTAAGGCCAGGCGCTTCCCGCAACGGGAGTCGATCCCTTCAGCACATGTAACGGAGTCTCCGGTTGTGACGTGTTGATACCGACACCGCCGCCGGCGCGTACGAGGAACTGGTTGGCGCCCGTCGAAGTAAAGGAGGCACCGATCCCGTCCGCCCAGACGAAGGCGCCGTCGTGATTGGCGCGCGCGAGATAGCCGGCGGCAAAGGAATTGTGGCCGGCGGCCCGGTTCAATTGGCCGCCGGGAATAGTGGCAAAGTTGCCGAAGGCAGAATCGGCCTGTCCGCCACCGACAGTAGAATAGTTTCCCTGCGCGTAGTTGTCGTAGCCGCCGGCGATTGTGCCTCCGCCGGCCGCAGCGCGATTGCGCCGTCCGCCGGTGACCACGCTGTAGTCTCCCGCGGCGGTGTTGGTGGAACCGCCGCCGATGACGGCGTAGTTGCCCACGGCGGAATTGGAGTCGGCCGGCCCTGACCCGCCCCCGCCGGCAACGACGGAATACCAACCCGAAGTCCTGTTATACCCTCCACCACCAATGGTTGAGCTGTAGCCGGTCGCCCGATTGAAAAACCCGCCGACAACGGACGACTGAAGCGCCGACGCGGTATTGTAAAATCCGCCTCCGACAAAAGAGCCATTCCCCTTGGCGCTGTCGGCGTATCCCCCGCCAACGGCTCCATTGGAATCGGCGAAGCAGTTGCGTCCACCGGCTACCGTCGCACCGGGCCCAACAGCACGATTCGACAGGCCACCGCTCACCGTGCCGAAGAGCCCATTGTAATCGACCAAATTGGCGCGCCCTCCCAGGATGGCGCCGTATCCGGCCCGGGCGCGGTTCTGGTATCCGCCGCCGATGGTGGTGTAGGCGCTGTCCGCGTCACTGTCGTACCCGCCTGAAATCGTGGAGCCGGTCGCTCCCGCGCGATTGAGTTCGCCGCCGCCGATCACGGAGTTTGGACCAGTGGCGATGTTGCCGCCGCCGCCGCCGATCGTTGCTCCCTGTCCGGGGGCAGCGTTGGTCGCGCCGCCGCCGATTGTGGACCAATTGCCGGAGGCGACATTCGTTTCGCCTCCTGAGACGGTTGCACCGCGTGCCAACGCCGAGTCTCTCCAACCACCGCCAACGAATGCCCATTGCCCCGAGGCCGCGTTCTGCCTGCCGCCGGAGACGGCAGCATAATCTGCCCTGGCGGAGTTGAACGCCCCGCCACCCACCACGGCCGCCGACGCCAGCGCGGAATCGTTGATCCCTCCCGCGATCGTGGCGCCGAAACCAGTGGCGGCATTGTCACGTCCCCCGACGATGACCGCGTTGTTGTTCTCTGTGTGGTTTCCCGAGCCGCCGCCGATGAAGTTGGCGACACCGGCGGCGCTGTTGGTCAATCCGCCGCCGATGATCGAGAAACTTCCCGAGACAGAGTTGTCGGCGCCTCCTATGATCGACGCACCCGGACCACTGGCAGTGTTGCGCGTCCCTCCGGCGACGACCGTTGTGTCACCGGTCGTAACGTTCGCGATGCCGGCGATAAAGGCGTGATCGCCGGAGTTGATGTGCCCGGGGCCGATGGAGACTTTGCTGGAGATCGTCCCGCCGGAGGCCCCGTCGACCGTGGCGACACGGTGCGCATAGGGTCCAGTCACTAACCGGACACGCGGCAACGTCGTCCCATCGACCGTGATCTCCAGCCAGCGCGACGTGTCGCTGAAAACCGCATCGGTCAGCGGCACAACGGCGCCAACCAGACCAATCCAGAGTCCCGACGGGTCGCTGACCAGCGATTGATTCTCTCCGGGACCGTTGGGCCAGACCTCCGCGCCGAGAGTCGGCGCATCGAAAATCTTGAAGACGAAACTCTTCGGACCCGCCGGCAACGGCGCGCCCAGACTGTCGGTGAGTTTGCCCTGCACGGTAATGCAGGCGGGCACGGCGGCTTCGGCCACAAGCGGCAGCCACATCATCACGGCAAGCAGTGTCACGCGGCGCATGACTATGTCTCCTACTGAGTAATTTGTTCCAGACGACGTTTGAGAGATTCGATTTGGCCCTGCTGTTCCTTGATTGCTTCGATGAGCAAGGGTACCAGTCGGGCGTAGTCCACCGCGAGGTAGCCGTCGGGCTGTTCGCTGACGGCCTGCGGGATGATCTTCTGCACATTCTGCGCGAGAAGACCGACTTGCCGGTCGGCCGGG
This sequence comes from bacterium, assembly GCA_035559435.1. NCBI lineage: Bacteria > bacterium. The sequence continues at coordinate 59,564 of DATMBC010000080.1, read as the reverse complement.
AGGGACTGTTCTCGGCGGGCTTCCGCGTTCCAGCAATAGGTCACGCCCTGCAGTTGGCTGATTCCAGCGAGCGCGCCGGACAAGGGATGAATGTCCTCCTTAAGCCGCTCGTCCGACGGACACGCATGATTGGCGGCGCAGATAACGCCGGAGGCGTGGAAATCCCCGCTGCCATAAAACTGGAATGGGTTGGTGAAGGCGGTGATGTTGCTGAGGTTGAGCGTGCCGATGCCGCCGTAGACGGTGGATTGGATCTCCCACTGGATTCCGTTGAACTCGCCGTCGTCGAGACGAAGCACGGAGGAGCCGACAGGATTGAGAATGTGCAGAACCTGTCCGCCGGTGGCAGTCTGCGGCTGATTGGTGCCGATGCCGACGCCGCCGCGGGCGCGAATGAGGAACTGACTTGGACCGGTGGACGCGAAGTCGGCGCTGGTGCTGTCGGCCCAGACGAAGGACGCCGTGTGCAGTGAGCGCGCGCGGTGACCGGCGGCCAGTGACCAGTTTCCGTTGGCGACGTTGCGCGTCCCGCCAAGGACCATCGAGTAATTGCCGCGCGCGACATTGGAATCGGCCGGGATACCCGAGCCGCCGCCCGCCACGACCGCGCCGTAGCCATACGTGCGATTGGCGGATCCGCCGCCGATGGTCGAGTAGAAACCGTTGGCGATGTTGAACCAGCCGCCGCCGACCGTTCCAAAGGCCGCATCACTGCTGTTGAATCCACCGCCGCCAATTGTCGAGTAAGCGGCGAGACTCCCGGACTTGTTGGCGAGCCCTCCACTAATGGCCGCATAGATTCCGGTCGTCTGATTTCGCAACCCGCCGGAGACGGTCGACCAATTCCCATTGGCGGCATTGGAATCGACGCCATCGGCGCCGCCACCGCCGACGACGGAATAGGAACCGCGGGCGCGATTGTTCACGCCGCCGCCAACCACCGCTCCCACTCCGGTCGCGTAGTTGTAGGTGCCGCCGGGTATTGCGGCGAATTCCGCGTTCACAGTATTGAACGCGCCCGCGACGAACCCATGATTGCCGCTGTTGATGTGCCCGGGGCCGATGGAAACTTTGCTGGTGATCGTCCCGCCGGAGGCCCCGTCGACCGTGGAGACACGGTGCGCATAGGGTCCAGTCACAAACCGGACGCGCGGCAGCGTCGTCCCATCGACCGTGATCTCCAGCCAGCGCGACGTATCCGCGAACACCGGGTCTGTCAGCGGTGTCACGGCGCCGATCAACCCGACCCATAAGCCGTCGGTCGCACTGGTGATGCTCTGGCTCTCAGGGACACCGCCCGCCGGCCAGACTTGAGTTCCGGCAGTGACGGCATCAAAGATGCGGAATTCAAATGTCTTTGCGCCGGCAGGCAGAGGGGTCCCGGCGGGATCCGTCAGCCGCCCCTGGACGGTGATCTGAGCGGGGACGGCCGCCCCCGCAACGCTCACGGACGCAGAGACAATGCACACGACAAGAGTAAGTGCGCGCATAGGAAAGCTCTCCTGTTTATTTGGTCATCGCGGTACGAACAGCTTTGGCCATCGGCGGGATGGCATACAGGATAAATATAATCGCCATTCCCCAAATCGTGTTTTGTGTTCGTCGGTGAGAAACATGGCCGTGACGCGAAGAAGGCGAGATCGAATGGGGTCTCCCGGAGGCCGAATCGCGGTGGAGCTCGTTCATCGTCGCGCCGGCGTTCACATAACTCGTTGCCTTGGGCCGAAAAAGGATTCAAATACCACCGTCGGATTGGCCGGCGATTTTGACGCTGCAGTTGATTGCGTGCTGTCCCCGGCGGCACATCCGGCTTATTCTCTCCGCGGCTTTGTATCGAAAGGGGTCGGACAACTTGTCAGGCATGCCTTCCATCATCGACTACCAGGAACTCGGCCTCCGCGCCGGACTGGAAGTCCACCAGCAACTGCTGACCGACAGCAAGATGTTTTGCCACTGCCCCGCCGGTCGCTACACCGAGACCCATGACGGCGAGGTGCTGCGGCACATGCGTCCGACCCTCTCCGAACTCGGTGAATACGACGGCACCGCGTTGATGGAGTTCCGGACCAAGAAGAACATCATCTACCTGTTGCACAAAGAGAATGTCTGCACCTACGAGATGGACGACACCCCGCCCTTCCTCGTCAACCAGCAGGCGATTGACATTGCCATCGAGCAATGCCTGATGCTGGGCTGTGACATCGTCGATGAGGTGCATATTGCCCGCAAGCAGTACCTGGACGGCTCGATCCCGACCGGGTTCCAGCGCACGGCGATTGTCGGCGTCAACGGCCGACTCCCCTTCCGCGGCCGCGAGATCTCAATCACGCAGGTCAGCGTGGAGGAGGATTCCTGCCGCGAGGTGTCCGACCGCGGCCATCTGATCGTCTGGCGCACCGACCGCCTGGGAATGCCGTTGATCGAGACGGTGACCGGGCCCGACCTGCGCACGCCCGAGGAGGTGGCCGAGGCCATCCTGCTGGTGGGCCGAGTCTGCCGCAGCACTGGCCATGTCCGCGTGGGCATCGGCGCCAGCCGTCAGGATGTCAACGTCTCGGTGCGCGGCGGACGGCGCGTCGAGATTAAGGGTGTGCCGCAGGCGCACTGGGCAGTACGGCTGGTGCACGGCGAAGCGGTTCGGCAGATGAACCTGCTGCGGCTGCGCGATGAATTGCACAGACGCGGATTCCGCCGTCCCGAGGACCTCAAAATCGACAGCGTCAATGTGACCGACCTGTTTTCCACTTGCGCGTTCAAGCCGTTTCGCATCGAATCGTGGGAGAAGTGGGTGGCATCCACCGGACGGCGCCCCGGATTCGAACTGGGCGCGGGTCCCTTCTGCGTGCGCGCGGTGCGTCTGAAAGGACTGACCGGCACGCTCAACTGGCCGACCCAACCCGACTTGACCTTCGCCTCGGAACTGGCCGGACGCATCCGCGTCATCGCCGGGCTCGACCAGATCCCGATCCTCTTCCATGATGAGAAATGGCCCGACTATGAAGGCTCGGTGGCCGACCTGCGCCGCCTCCGCGCCCGTCTGCACTGCGACCCCGGCGACGCGGTCGTCATCGTCTGGGGGTCCGAAGCCGACACCGTGACGGCCACGGAGGAAATTCAGAAGCGCTACGCCGATGCTATCGATGGGGTCCCCAATGAGACGCGCCAACCGTTCCGCGATGGGCACACTGACTTCGAGCGCATCCTCCCCGGGCCGGACCGCATGTATCCCGACACCGACAGCCCGCCGACACCCGTCACACGCGAGCGGGTCGAACGATTGCGTCGTCAATTGGCGCCGCGTCCCTGGGATCGCGAGGAGCGCTACCGCGCCGCCGGCGTGCCGACACCGACCATTCACTACCTGATTCGCCGCAACGGCGCCCATCTGGTCGATCTGGTCACGCTGGCCGGCGGCGATCTGCGCGATGCCTGCTTCCTCTTCGGCGAGCGCCTCAAGGGCTTGCAGCGTGCCCGCGTTCCTGTCGATGCCATCCCCGAAACCCGCTGGTGTGAATTGTTCGCGGCCATGAAGAACCAAACCGCGCTCCGCGAGGCCTGGGAGTTGATCGTGCGCAAGCTGGCGCTTAGCCCAACGACACCCCTCGCGGAACTGCTCGCAGTCGAGGGCCTCGGCACGGCACCCGTCGACTGGCCGTCGACCGTTCGGCTGCAGATCGAGGCCGCGCGCCGCGATCTGCGTCCCGGCGGCGATCCGACACGGTTGCGACGGCTGGCCATGGGACGGTGCATGGAATCGCTGCGCGGCAAAGTCTCCGCGCAGACGGTCGCCGCTGAAATCGAGCACAACTTATCCGCCGAGGGCCGTCATGGCTGAGGACGATCTGAAAGGATACAAGGGCCGCGCGCGCGCCCGGCTCTCCGAACTCGGCGTACGGGTCTGGAGCGATGTGCGTCTGGTCAACGACACCGGCAGCGTCTTCGAAGGCGTCATCCTGCCGCGCAGCGAGACGCTTGATGACGCGCACATCGTGATCAAGCTGAAGAATGGCTACAACGTCGGCGTGCACATCGATCGCATTGCCACGGTGACCGAAGTCGGCTACAAAGTCGCGGTCTACAAGATTCCGGAGAAAGAATTCCCCCGGCGGCCCGATCTGCCCGCGGTGACGTTGTTGGGTACCGGCGGCACCATCGCCTCGCGTCTGGACTATCGCACCGGCGCGGTCATCCCGGCTTTCACTCCCGGCGAGCTCTACGGCGCGGTCCCGGAGCTGGCCGACATCTGCAACCTGACGACCAAAAAGATCTTCGGCGTCTTCTCCGAGAACATGGCGAAGGACCAGTACATCGAACTGGCCCAGGCGATCGGCGCCGAAATCGAGGCAGGCGCCGATGGCATCGTGATCGGGCATGGCACCGACACCATGGGCCACACCGCCGCGATCCTCTCGTTCATGGTGCAGAATTCGCCGGTGCCGATTGTGCTGGTCGGCTCCCAGCGCTCCAGCGACCGTCCCTCCAGCGATGCCGCGCTCAATCTGATTCACTCGGTGCGCTCGGCGGCCTACGGCGACATTGCCGAGGTGGTCATCTGTATGTTCGGGCCGACGTCCGACCGCTACGGCCTCTTGCACCGCGGCACCCGCTGCCGCAAGATGCACAGCTCCTACCGCAGCACCTTCCGCACCGTGGGCGACACGCCGTTGGCCACGGTCAGCCGTGACGAGTTCTCGTATCTGACCGACGATTTCCGTCGCCGCGACCGATCGCGCAAGGTGGTCATCGACGCCGTCTACGACGACCGCGCCACGATTCTCTACTACTACCCCGGCATGCGCGCCGACCTCGTCGACGCGCTGGTCGAGAAAGGTTATCGTGGAATAGTGATCGCCGGCACCGGCCTCGGCCATGTCAACAAGCCGCTCTACCCGGCGCTCAAACGCGCCGTCGCCGCCGGTGTGCACATCGTCATGACCGTGCAAACCCTCTGGGGCTACGCCCAAATGTATGTCTATGACACCGGACGCGACCTGATGGACCTCGGCGTGGTCCCGCTCGACAACATGCTGCCCGAAACGGCGCTCATGAAGCTCTCGTGGGTGCTCGCCCACACGGATGATCACGATGAGGTGATGCGGATGATGCGCACATCCATCAACCACGAGATCACACAGCGCGAGCCGCACAACGGCTACCTGATCCTGCAGGGCGGCCTGCCCGATACCGACGCGTTCATCGCCGCGCACTGGAAGTAAGCAGATCGGCAGACCGGTCGGCGGCGCAGCGGCGACGGATGAATTCCCGACGACCGCGGTGTCATGCCAAAAAAGAAACCCCGGGCGGATCGCTCCGCCCGGGGCAGCATCTGGCGTCAATGGTCAGGCTTTCTTGACGTTCTCGGCCTGGGGACCCTTGGGACCCTGGACCACTTCGTAGGTCACCTTGTCGCCTTCCTTCAGACTGCGGAAGCCCTCGGCCTGAATCGCCTGGTGATGCACGAACACATCTTTGCCGCCGTCATCAGGCGTGATGAAACCGTAGCCCTTGGCGTCGTTGAACCACTTCACGGTGCCTGTTGCCATCTTGCACGTCCTTTGCTTGCTGGGAGCGACACGGTGCTCCCATCCGTTGGCCCCGACGGCCGCGAAACCGGTTACGCTCTTCCGTGAATGCCGTCGGTCCTTGCCTGTGCGGTCAGTCCGAGAAAAGTCGGCGGTTTCGGTTCTCGCCGCCAGTATAGGGGGGCCGCCGCCAAAAGTCGAGGAACAAGATGAAATCCGGGCCCGTGGAAGGGGATTTTGACGCCTTGCCGGTTGCCGAAATGGCCGCCGGACCCATTCATTCCCGCAGGATGTCCGACTTTCAGACCGCCGTTTTGGGCGGCGCCGGATTGACCGTCCGCCGGATGGGCCTGTCGGCCAGCTATTGGCCGGGCAGGCAGACGGTCCATTACGCCGTCGATCAGGGAGTCACCGTCTTTTTCTGCTACGGCTTCGACCGACAGATGGTCACGTCGCTGCGGGAGCTGTTCCGCCATGGGCGCGACCACTTCATCGTAATCACCGGCGCCTACAACCTGCTGATCACCCATACGAATATTCGCAGGACGCTGGAAAAACGCCTCCGCCAACTCGGCGCCGACTACCTGGACTTCTTCCTGCTTCTGGGCGTGACCAAGCCGAAACACTTCCCCGAATCGGTGCAGGAGGAATTGATGCGCCTGCGCGAGGAAGGCAAGGTCCGCGGGATCGGTATGTCATGCCACGATCGGTCATTCGCCGGAAAGACCATGGCGGCCGGGGCGATGGACACGCTCATGATGCGTTATAACGCCGCCCACCGGGGCGCGGAATCCGACATATTCCCGCATCTGGCCCACAAACCGACCGTGATCAGCTACACCGCCACCCGCTGGGGCCACCTGCTGCGGCGCCCAAAAGGATACCCGGCCTCCGAGCCGGTGCCCACCGCGCCTTTGTGCTACCGGTTTGTGTTGAGCAGCCCCCAAGTCGATGTTGTCCTGACCGCCCCCAGCAATCTGGCTCAGCTGAAGGAGAACCTCACCGCGCTGGATGGCGGTCCCCTCGCCGACGATGAGATGGCGTTTATGCGCCGCTTCGGCGACATCGTTCACGCGCAGAAGCGGTGGTTCATGTAAATGCGACCTGCCGATCTGAGAGGTCGGCTGGCCCGGAGCCGGAGAGCGATCCGGCAGGTAACTAACTCAAGCGAGGGTTCCATGCGCCGGCAACTATTCCGTCTGTCTGTCTTGCTCGCGACGTTCTGCCTGAGCGGCCTATCCGCCCAGTCGGCCCCGCCGTCAGAAGGCGGCTGCTTCTCCATCGTCGTCGGCAAGGATGTCTCTACCACTGGCTTTGTCACCATGGCTCACAATGAGGACGATGGCAACCCGCAGGTGGTCAATCACCACTATGTGCCCCGTCAGACACACCCCCCCGGCGCGATGGTGAAACTCGACAGCGCCCTGCCCCTCGAACAGGTGCCCGAGACCTGGGCCTATCTCTGGTCGGAAATTCCTGGCTTGCTGTACTCCGACAGTTATGTAAATGAGTGGGGCGTCTGCGTCTGTTCCGACGCCTGCCGTTCACGCGAAGATCAGCCCTCCCTGGATGGCGACGGCATCAACTGGTGGCTGCGCCGTCTGGTTGCCGAACGCGCCCGGAGTGCGCGCGAAGGGGTGCGTCTGGCCGGCCAGTTGATTGAGCGATTCGGCTATTCCGGTTCGGGACGGACCTATGTGATCTGCGACCCGCAGGAGGGCTGGCTTCTGGCAGCGGTGCAAGGCCGTCACTGGGTGGCGCAACGAGTCCCTGACGATCAGGTGGCGCTAATCGCCAACACCTACACCATTCAAACGATCGACCTGACGGACTCGCTGAACTTCCTGGGATCCGCCGACGTTGTCAGTTACGCGACCGAACGCGGCTGGTACAACGCGGCGAGTGATGGCCCCTTTGACTTCGCGCGTGCGTACGCGCTTCCGGAGGCGGCCGGCCACCCGTCCAACATCGGACGGCGCTGGGACGGCGTCCGCCGCATCGCCGCTCAACCTCCTGCTTATGGCGATGCGATTCCCTTCGCTGTAACGCCGGCGCGCAAGGTCGATGCGCCGATGTTGATGGCGATTCTGCGGAGTCATTTTGAGGGCACACCGCTCTATGCGGCAGATTCTCTGACCGGATGCCCGCACTCCAACCCAACCGGGCCGATCTGCGGCGATGACACCCAGACCAGCTTCGTCGCCGAATTGCGCGGCGACATGCCGAAGGAAATCGGATTGACCTATTGGGCCTGCTTCTCGTCGCCCTGCCTGTCGTGCTACATCCCCTTCCATTTCGATCCGGAGGTATTCCCTGCCCATTACACCGACGCCGGATTGGCCCCGACAATCGAAGAATACACTGCCCGCACCGGCTCGAAGTTCAGCATAGACAGCGCCAGCGCATATTGGACCTTCACATCCTGGCGGCACCACATGTCGCAGCGCTACGGCGCGGTGTCAGCATCAGTGCGTGACGCGTTTGGCGCAATCGAAGCCGACGCCGGCGTTCGACATGCCACGGCCGTGCAGGAGGCGCTGCGTCAATGGCCGCACGACCCGGAAGGCGCGCGGCGGCGGCTGCGGGAGTTCTCCGCCAGGGTGTATCGAGACGCGATTGGTGCGATGGTATATCTGACGGCACAGCCGTGATCGGCGTCAACCATCGCCGTTAACGCCGACGCACCATCTCGTCCTCGAGAAAGTCCACCATCAGATGGTGGGAATGACGCTGCATGGCCGGCGTCGACAGCCCATGCTTCCCGCCCGGATAGGTCATGAGGTGGAACTGCGGCCCCTGGGAGATCAGGGCGGCCATCAATTGTGTGGAGTTGGTAAACAACACATTGTCATCGGCCATGCCGTGGATCAAAAGCAGCGGCGAGCGCAGACCCGCCAGCACGTTGAAGACGGAGCTCGAATCGTATCCGTCGGGGTTGTCCTGCGGGCGGCCGAGATAATGCTCGGTGTAATGTGTGTCATAAATGCGCCAGTCGGTCACCGGCGCGCCGGCGATCCCCGCCGCGATTTCGTCGCTCGCTTTGGCCAGCAACATGACCGCCATGTAGCCGCCGTAACTCCAGCCGGAAACGCCGATGCGCTCCGGATCGACATACGGCTGCCCCTTAAGCCAGCGGATGCCGGCCACCTGATCGCGCACTTCAATGTCGCCCAGCCGGTGATAGAGAGCGTCGGCAAAGCGGCGACCGCGACGCCCCGTGCCGCGATTGTCCAACTCAAAGACAATGTAGCCCTGCTGCAGCAGGTACTGCGTGAACGGGTCGCCCCAGGTGCGCGTCACACCCTGACTTCCCGGACCGCCATAGACCGAAACATGCACCGGGTACCGCTTTGCCGGGTCGAAGTTGGCCGGTTTGCACAGACCATACACCAGGGGCTGGCCGTCCTCGGCGGGGATGGTGCCGAAGTCGGGGATCACATGCCCTGCGGCGTACGGCCAGTAGGGATGGCCCGGCCCCAGACGATTCTCTTCGATCCATGCCAGAAAACGGCCGTCGGGACCGCGCACGCTGGTCTGCGGCGGCGTGGCCGGATCATTGAAACGGTCGACGAATAGCAGGACACGGTCGGCATCGCGCGCGAAAGAGGCATCATGCCATCCATCGGACGCGCTGATGCGCGTCGGCGCGGCCAGTTCGTCCGTGGCGTATGGCGCCGTGTAGATCTGCTTGTCGGTCACCGCGTCGCGGTTGGAAGAAAAGTACACCAGGCCGGACTCCTCATCCACCGCCAGCAGACCATCGACATCCCAGTCGCCTTCCGTCAACGGGCGAATCAAGGCGCCGTCGAGGTTGTAGAGGTACAGATGGTTGAATCCGCTGCGTTCCGACGACCAGACAAACGCGGGCCGTCGCTTCAGGAAACGCAGGTCATCGTTGAGATTGACCCAGGTCTCGGAGGTTTCGGTGAGTACAACCCGCTGCGCCAACGTCGCGGCGTCGACAAAGACCAGATCGAGCCGTTTTTGATCGCGGCTCTGCCGCTGGAAACTGACCGTGCGGCTGTCGGGCAGCCAGTCGACGCGCGCCAGATAAATGTCGGGATCCGGGCCCAGGTCGACCCAGGCGACATCGCCGCCGGTGGGACGCACGAGGCCCAGACGCACCGTGACATTCGCCTCCCCCGCCGTCGGGTAGCGCTGCTCGACCACGGTCGTGCTTTCCGGATAGACCTCGAAGCGGCGGATGATCGGCACCGGCGCTTCGTCGAATTGCTTGAAGGCAATCCACGCGTCATCCGGCGACCACCAGTAGCCGTGCGACTGGCCCATCTCCTCCTGCGCGATGAACTCGGCCTCGGCGTTGTGAACCGTGCCGTCGCCATCGAAGGTCAATTGACGCTCGCGGCCGGTCTGCAGATCGATGACAACGAGGTCCTGCTCGCGCACGAACGAGGCATAGTTCCCCTTCGGCGAAATCTGCGGATCGAGAATGTCGCCGCGGGCGGTCAGGGCACGGAGCGGCGCGCGCGCGCCGATGTCATAGAGATAGATGGTGTCCCCCAGCGGGAACAACAGCCGCTTCCCATCCGGCGACCAGTGGTAACTGAGGATGCCGCGGAACGACGCGGTGCGGGCGCGTTCGCGACGCGCCTTTTCGATGTCGGAGAGCCGCTCGGACGGCAGAAGCGATTTCGAGTCGACCAACCGACGCGACCGGTGATCGCGGGCGTCATAGACCCACAGATCGAGTTGGTATTGATCATCGGAACGGCCGCGCAGAAACCCGACCCGCCGCCCGTCGGGCGAAATCTTCACCCCGCGCGGCGAAATGCCGGACAGCGACGTGTCACCATAGATACGTTCAATGGTCAATGGGGTCTGCCCGGCCCCGGCCAGTTGGGGTGGCACTCCGCCGCCCTCGGTCGGGACCGGCGGCATCGCGCACCGCCCGACCGAGGGCGGCAGCATCGAAAGCAACACAACGGCGCCAAGAGTCACACTTGATCTGATGGACATTACCACCCTCCGGGTCATGGCGTTCGACGACACCCAGATTATGCGATCACAAGTCCCATTGCAACCCCGCCGGCGCGTCCGCCTCCAGCAGACGCCGCAGACGCGAGGAGATGCTCCGCGCCCCGACAGCATACAAACGCGGCACAAATCCGCCGTTGGTCCTGACCGCATCCTGCGTGGCGCCCATCAAACGGATCGTCGCGTCACGGATCTTCGCGGTGACGCCGCCGGCCACTCGCAACCCGGGACGGAAATTGAGGTCGTGGGCGTAAGTCAGACGGTACGAATCGAAACGATAATAGGACTCGACCGCGGTGCCGGCATCGAAGGTCGCATCGGCGAGACGCGCCGTGCGGGGCACCGCCCCGTCCCCGTCCAGCCGCAGCCGCACATCCTTACAGCCGCCTGTGGCAACCCCGGTCTCCACAGCGACGGTCCAGCGGCTTGGCGCGGTCACCGTCGCCGGCACGAGGACCAGCGCGCCAGCCAGGCCGATCAGGGCCAGTCGAGTTGCCATCGCCGTCCTCCCCGGCCACAGACTAATCAATTGCGCGCCTCAAGTGCATGGGCGGCGTCGGGGTCGCGCGCATTTTGACATGGAACGAGAATGCTCCCGCGCAGCGCAGTGGAGGCGCTGTCGGGAGCATTCACGCTCGACATCGGATGGCGCGCGTTACCGGCTCTCGGACTCCTCGATGGTTGCGGCCGCGGTCCGCGGACCGGCGTTCTTGACATAGCGGTCCAGCCAATCGGTCATCTCATAGATCATGTGCATGACCGACTCGCGGGCACGGTAGCCGTGCGATTCGGCGGGCAGAAGGATCAGCCGCGCCGTGGCGCCATGCCCCTTGAGCGCGTCGTAGAACCGCTCGCTCTGCATCGGGAAGGTGCCGGAGTTGTTGTCGGCGGCTCCGTGAATCAGCAGGATCGGCTCGTTAATCTTGTCGGCGTACATGAAGGGCGACATGTCGACATAAGTCTCCCGCGCCTGCCAGAGGGTGCGCTCTTCCGACTGGAACCCAAACGGCGTCAGGGTGCGGTTGTAGGCGCCGCTGCGGGCAATCCCCAGACGGAACAGGTCTGAATGCGCCAGCAGGTTGGCGGTCATGAACGCTCCGTACGAGTGCCCGCCGATCGCGATCCGGTCGCGGTCGGCCACGCCGCGACGCACCACCTCGTCGACCGCCGCCTGCGCGCTGGCCACCAATTGTTTGATGTAGGTGTCGTTCGGCTCGGCCTCCCCCTCGCCCACGATCGGCATGGTCGGATCGTCGAGCACCGCATACCCATGCGCCAGCCACAGAAGCGGTGAGTGGGAACTGACACGGACAAAGCGGTAAGGGGAATCGGTCACCTGTCCGGCGGCGTCGGCGCTTTTGAATTCCTGCGGGTAGGCCCACATCAGCATCGGCAAGGGCCCATCCGCGGGGGTGTAGCCGGCCGGCAGATAGAGAGTCGCGGTCAGATCGACCCCATCATCGCGCTTGTAGCGAATCAACTCCTTCTGCACATCCTTCAATTGCGGGGTCGGATGGGGAAACGCGGTCACCGGCTGCAGCGCGCCGTCGTTCAGATTGCGAATGTAGTAGTTCGGCGGTTCGCTGGTGCTCTCGCGTGACGTCAAGAGCAACCCGCGCGACGGGTCCAGCAACCGCACCGCGCGCTCATAATAGGGGGCCTCGGAGCGGAACAGACGCGTCGCGGTCGCCGTGGTCAGATCGAAGCGGTCGACAAACGGACGGTCCCCTTCGGGGGAGGCGCCGGCGCCGGACAGATAGATCGATTTGCCGTTGTCGCCGGTCAGCAGAACATAGCCGCCCCGCTCATTGACCCGCATCATCGGTGTGCCGGGATCGTTGTACCGATCCTCCGAGGAGTAATCAAACACCAGTCGCGGTTTCGACTTCGGCGACCCGGGCTTGACCGCCCAGACATGCTGGCGGCGCGTCTTCCACCACCACTCCTCCACCAGCGCCAGATTGTCGTTGCCCCACTGGATGCCGCCGTAGCGCAGTCCGAGCGTGATCAAGGGCACCGGCTTGCCCGAGAACGGCGCGGGCAACAGGTAGACTTGGTCGCGCTTGTCGGTCTCGACACGGGCATCGCCGCCGTCGAGCGCCTCCGCCCAACAGAGGGTGGCCGGAGCATCGGCACGCCACTCATGCCCGCGCGGACCGGTGCGAACCGACGCAAACGCCACCGGCACCTGGTCGGCCAGCGGAATCTCGCAGAGCATCCGCACCAGATTCCCCTTCATGTCCCAGACTTCGACCCGGCTCGGGAAGCGTTGGACCGGCACCGTGTAGGAGAAGGGCGGGTGGACGGTCTCGACCAGGATGTACTTCCCATCCGGCGACGGGCTGGCCTGCGCGATGATTCCCGGCCGGCCGAGGTTGACGACCTGGCCATCGAGCGTCACCCGGATGATCTGCGAGGTCGCGTAATGCGTAAAACGCGCCTCGTCGTTGGGATTCTTGAGGAGGTCCTGATAGGTGCGCGCCGGCGCGCTCTTGCCCAGGTTCTCCTGAATGACCGGCCCGGTGGGAATGGTCATTTCCGGCGGCGCCTCCCCACGGTCCGTCGGCACGGTCAATGCGATCAAGGCCCGTCCGTCCGACACCCAGTTGTAGCTCCCGCCATAGGTGGCATTAAGCGGACGCGGCGTAATTCGCATCGCCGCCGCATCGGTCAGCGCCGCGGTCCACAGTTCGATCCGGTCCTCGAAGGTGACGGCAAAGGCAATGCGCGAGCCGTCCGGTGACCAGGTGACCGAATTGATCCGGGCACCCGCGGGCAGACCGGTCACTGGGCGTTCGCTGCCATCGGCAATGTTCTTGAAGGCGAGCGAATTGGAGTACCCGGCGCGGCTGGGACCATAGGTCCGTGGGTTGATCCGTAGTCCCGCCAACCGCAGTTCCGGCGCCGCCACTTCTTCAATCGGCGGCAGACCGGGTTGCTGCAAAAGCAGCATCCACTGCTGATCCGGGCTGATCTGCACCGTGGGTGTGGGCGGCGCATCGACCAGATCCGCCAACGCCTGCGGGGGCATCATGTACGGCTGCGCCTGCTGACTATGGACCGGCGGCGCGATGACCAGGAAACAGAGCAACGCCGGAATCGCCAGACGGCGCGCGGATCTGGGTGACCACATCGTGAACTCTCCTTGTTTGTTGCGGTTTGGGCTGCTACGTCCGGCGCCGGGACGAGGGCACCGCGGCGACCCGATCAACATAAGACGTGAATCAACCCGATCCAAGCAAATCGGACCTGATCTGGCGAGGCGAACCCAATCGGCTATTCCATGTGGGCCCTATTAGCATAACCGCTTGTTGCACAACGCGCTAAATTATTTCGATGTGTCCCGAACAGTGTAACCAAGACAGAAATCTTCGGAAATCGCCAGAAAGTTGTTGCAAGTAAATACTTGCTTGCGTATAACCATTACATGACAACGGAGACCCGCAAGTCTACCGACATCCGCCGCACCGAAATCGTCGACGCCGGCATGCGCATCCTCGCCATCGAAGGGGCGCGTCAGTTCACCGCCGAGCGGCTCGGCGCAATGGTCGGCATCACCGGCGGCAGCATCTTCCGTCACTTCGATTCGATGGAGGAGATCCTCGATGCCATCGTCGACCGGATCGAGGAGATCATTTTCGCCGGTTTCCCACCCCAAGCCGACGATCCGCTTTCAGCGCTGCGGCAGTTCTTCGAACACCGGGTACGCGCCATCCGTGAGCACCCCGAGATTTCGCGTCTGTTGCTGTCCGAAAACCTGATCCCCGGCGCGCATTCCAGCGCGCGGGAGAAGCGCCTGCGCGAGATGAAGCGCCGTTCACGCCAGTTTGTGATCGACTGCCTCTCCGCCGCGAGCGCTCGGGGGCACCTGGCCGCCGATGTCGGACCGGAAGAGGGCGCGCTGGTGGTGCTCGGCGCCCTGCACGCGATCGCGCACAGCCGTCCCCGCCCCGGCGAACGCAAAGACCAATCCCAACGGGTGGCCAAAGTCTGGAGCATTCTCGAACGGGCGCTCACGGCGCCGGATCACACAAAACCGACGGACGCAAACTGAACGTCTGTCACGCGGAGATCATGCCATGACGACACACGCACCACACCTCCGCCGCCTGCTCGTTGTCGGCGCCATGGGGCTGGTCCTGTTGCTTGGGACCGTCCCGGCCCGGGCGCACTGCGACTCCGAAGACGGCCCGATCATTCCGGCGGTCCGTACCGCCTTAAGCGACGGCGACCTCACCCCGGTGCTGAAGTGGATCGCCCCCGCCGACGTGCCGGAGGTTACCGCGCTCTTCGGCGACGTCCGGCGAGTGCGCGCCCAATCGGAGTCGGCGCGCGCCATCGCCGATCGCCTCTTCATCGAGACTTTTATCCGTGTGCACCGGGCGGCCGAAGGCGCGCCCTTCACCGGCATCAAGCCCGCCGGCGCGGTGGCGCCGATTCTGGCCGAGGCCGATGAAGCGCTGGCCCAGGGCAAGATCGACGCGTTGGCCGAGCACATGTCCGCAGCGGTGCGCGATGCGATCGTGGAGCGATTCCATCATGCCGCCACGCTCGGCGCGCGCCAGAACGAATCGGTCACACAGGGGCGCGAATTCGTCGCCGCGTACGTTGACTACATCCATTTCGTCGAGGGACTGCACGACTACCTCAACGCGCCCGCCGGGCATGCCCGCGAGCACGGCGCCGTCGAATCCGAAGACAGTCACAGCACCAGCAACCATACAAGGAGTCACGCCATGAACCCCATTCAGTCCGACGCGACAGTCGGCGGCATTGTCACCGCGGAACCGCAACTGTCGCGTGTCTTTGAAGAGTACGGCATCGACTACTGCTGCGGCGGCAAGGTGCCGCTGGCGGAGGCCTGCCGTCGACGCAACCTCGACACCGATGAAGTGATCGCGCGGCTGGAGTCGGAGCGCGGACGCGCCGGCGCGCCGGCCATTGACGCCGCGGCGATGTCCCTGACCGCGCTGGCCGACCATATCGAGCAGACCCACCACACCTACCTGCGCGCCGAACTGCCGCGTCTGCAGGCGATGGCGCAAAAGGTGGCGTCGGTGCACGGCGAACGCGACCCGCGCCTGGCCGCGGTGCGCGACACCGTCGGCGCGCTGGCCGCCGAACTGTCCAGCCATATGATGAAGGAGGAACGCATCCTCTTTCCGATGATCCGTCAGATGGAAGAGCGCCCGTCGCGTGCCGCCGACTCGGCGATCATGATCGCCGGACCGATCCGCCAGATGGAATCCGAGCACGATGACGCCGGCGCCAACCTCGAGCGGCTGACCACCCTCACAGACGGATACAATCCGCCGGCATGGGCCTGCAACACCTACCGCGCGCTGCTGGACGGATTGCAACAGTTCGAGGCCGACTTGCACCAGCACATTCACAAGGAAAACAACGTGCTCTTCCCGCGGGCGCTCAATGGCGAAGTCATGGCCGGACGTCCGTAGCGGATCGAGCGACGGGAAAAACCTGCAATACAGCAGCGGCGGCGCCGAAGTCCCGGCGCCGCCGCTTTGTCGTATCCGTCAGGACCGTCAATGCCCGACTACTTGCCGATATCCGCCGTCTCTCCCGCCGGCTTCAGCCACTGGTCCAGCCAGCCGATGACCGTCTGGTGCCAAAGAACCGAATTCTGCGGCTTGAGCACCCAGTGATTCTCATCCGGGAAGTAGAGGAACCTGCTGGCAATTCCCAGCCGCTGCAACGCGGTGAACGTGCCGATCCCCTGCGGGTACGGGACGCGGAAGTCCAGCGCGCCATGGATCACCAGCATCGGCGTCTTCCAATTCTGCACGAAGTTGACCGGATTGTGCTCTTCGTATCCTTTTGGATTCTCCCACGGCTTGCCCATGTGATCCCATTCGGGGAACCAGAGCTCATCGGTGTCATAGTAGGCCATCCGCTCATCGAGGTTGCCATCGTGGCTGACCAGACACTTGAAGCGGTCGGGCCAGTTCCCGGCGATCCAATTGATCATGTAAGCGCCATACGATGCGCCCAGCGCCCCGACACGCGCCCCATCCATCCATGGGCTGCGCACCAGCGCCGCCTCCAGACCCTTCTGCACATCGACAAACGGCTTGCCGCCCCAGTCGCCACGGATCGCATCGGTGAACGCCTGCCCATAGCCGGTGGAACCATGAAAGTCGACCGTCACCACCGCGTAGCCGGCGCCGGCGTAGGCCTGCGCGTTCCAACGGTAGTGGAAGCTGTTGTCCCAGCTGCCCTGCGGCCCGCCATGGATGAGCAACGCCACCGGGTAGGTGCGCAGCGAATCGAAGTCGACCGGCTTGACGATGTAGCCGTAGACCGTTTCATCGTTCCAGCCCTTGAAACTGAATTGCTCGTAATCGCCCATGCGGATGTTGGCGACTGTCTCGGCATTGACGCGGGTGATCGGACGCAGGTCGCCGCCGTCCGGACGAAGGGAGTACAGCTCCAGCGGCGATTTGAAGTTGCTCATGCCGCAGACAATGCGGTTGCCCGCCGGCGACGGCGAGGTAAATGAGCCCTTGCCCTGCAGCACCTTCGCCTGGCCCGACCTGGCGTCGACGGCAAAAAGCGCGGTGTTGCCGATGTTGTTGGCGGTGGTGTAGATCGTGCGGCCATCGCGCGACCAGACGATCGATCCGGGGGAACGGTCCCAGTTGGGGGTCAAGGGACGCGCCTCACCGTTGGGCCAGCCGCGCAGCATGATCACATACCGGTCGCTTTCATACCCCGGACGCGCCATCGCGAGGTAGGCGAGTGTTTTGCCGTCGGGTGAAAAGACCGGATTGGTGTCCCAAGCCTCGTTGGCTTCGGTCAGATCACGCGGCGGCGCCGAACCATCGATCGGGACATAATACAGATCAAAGTCGGTCGACCAGGCCTCCTCGCGTCCGACATTACGCGCCGAAATCACCACGCCGCGGCTGTCGGGCGTGAAGGTGTACTCGTCGGTGCCGCCGGCCGGCGCATCGGCATCCATGCCAGGCACCAAGTCCTTCGCCTCGCCCCCGTCTGCCGGCATCACGAACAGATGAGCGCGCCGTCCATCCTCCCAGGTATCCCAATGGCGGATGAAGAGCCGGTCGTAGACACGGCCGGACGACTTGCGCGCCTCTTCGGCATCGAGCATCCGCTTGGTGGCCGCCATGGAGGAATCGGGAAAGACTTCGGCGGTGAAAGCCAGATAGCGGCCATCGGGCGAGATGGACAGGCCGGAGAGATCCAGCGGCAGATCGGTCATCTGCTGCGGCTCGCCCCCGGCCAGCGCCAGACGCCACACCTGCGAGGAACCGGAGCGGGTCGACAGAAACCAGATGTGCTGGCCATCGGGCGACCAGCGCGGATTGAAATCGCCGGCAATGTTGGTGGTCAGACGCCGCAGGTTCTGGCCATCAACATCCACCAGCCAGAGATCGGTGCGCGACTTGTTGGCATCCAGATCCACTTCGCTCTGAACGAAGACTATCCGCCGTCCATCCGGCGAGACATTGGGATCCGAGATCCGTTTCATGGCCATCATGTCCATGACCGAAAACGCGTGAGGCGCGGCCGATGCCTCCGCGAAACCCAGGAACAGGACCGCGCCGAGCGCTAAGGCGAAGAACACCCCTCTCATGGCATTATCCTCCCATACTTGTGACGAATTTCACTGCGTGAATGAATGCACCACGGCGCCGTCCATGGTCAACGCGTATCTGACCGGCAGAGCCGACACCCGCGAAACTTTGTCAGTGTCTGAATCAGATTCCGGACAATCTTCGCCGGCGCTCGGCAGTCACTAAGCGCACACCGCGGACACGTCATCGAATCGGCCCGGCAAAACCTGGATAGAGTCGGTCGCATTAAGATCGCTTGTGTCTTGTGCTCATTTGCACGAGGTCGATGCCAGCGCCGGGCGATCCTGGTTCCCGGCAGATCGTTTTGACAGACGGCCCGGCCGCATGGCGACATATTCCCCAGAGCGCGGTTTCTGCGCCGGAGGAGCCAGGCATGCCGATCCGTTATGTCCGTTATACCCTGCTCACAATCGTCGTGGGACTGGTGGTCTGGCTGGCGCTGGGATATGGCGCGCGTTCGTTCGAGGCCTTCTGCCCCTTCGGCGGCGCCGAAAGTCTCTGGGGGCTTCTCACCGCCGGGCAATTCAGTTGCGCGCTCGGGCCGCTGAATCTCTCGCTGTTCATCGGCGTGATCGTACTGGCGCTGATCGCCAAGAAGGTCTTCTGCAGTTGGGCCTGTCCGATCGGGTTCTTCGGCGAATTGCTGGGCAAACTCGGCGCGAAGCTGACCAAGGGGAAGTTGGTTCCCGGCGAGCGTCTCGATCGGACGCTGCGGCTTTTGCGCTATGTCGTGCTGGTGGTCTCGCTGTACTACACCTACAAACTCGGCGAACTGGTCCTGCGCGGCTACGACCCCTTCTACCTCATCTTCTCCGGCTTCGGCCATGGCACCGTGGGTTGGATCTCCTACACCGTGCTGGTGATCCTCATCCTGGGCGGCCTGGCCATCCCGATGTTCTTTTGCCGCTATCTCTGCCCGCTGGGCGCGGTTTTCGATCCGTTCAGCCGCCTGGGGCTGATCAAACTGCAACGCAACACCGAGACCTGCACCGCCTGCGGCCACTGCCAACTGGCCTGCCCGCACAACATCCCGGTCCATGCCCTCGCGCAGATCCGCAACCGCGATTGCACCAATTGCCTCGAATGTGTTGAGGTCTGCCCGGAGAAGGATGTCCTGACCCTGCGCGCCGGCGTTTAGGAGACGATATGCGTATCCCGAAACTGACCCTGCCCATCCTCGTGATCGCTGCCTTGGTCGGCGGCTATTTCCTGCGTTATGCCTTCACCCAGCCCTCGACCGCGGTGGTGCTCGGCGAGGGCGGCCGCGCCCGGGTCGAGTGCATCGTCGACGGCGTCAAATGCAAGGGGACCGCCTCGCTGTTTACCACCCACATGCTGACCACACCCGGCATCCACGCCATCGAAACCTTCGCCTCCGACCATCGGGCGGTCCTGAGTTATGACCCCGATGTCATCACCCCGGAGCAGATCCGCGCCAAAATTGACGCGCCGGTTGCTCTTGATGACAGCACCCATGTCGCGTTCTTTAAGTGCGTCTCGATGGATGAGCCATCGGACGCAACCGAAACGCCGACGACCCCGTGAAGCAGATCGACGATCTCCTGGCCGGCTTTGCGCGCTTCCGCGCCAACTACTTTGAGAAGAACCCGTCCCTGTTTGAGGGCCTCAAACGCGGGCAGGATCCGCGTTTCCTCGTGATCGCCTGCAGCGACTCGCGCACCGATCCGGCGATCCTGTTTGATGCCGCCCCCGGCGATCTGTTTGTGGTGCGCAATGTCGCCAACCTCGTGCCGCCCTATGCCCCCGATGGCGGTCTGCATGGGGTCAGTTCGGCGCTGGAGTTCGGCGTGCGGGTCCTGAAGGTCCGTCACATCATCGTGCTCGGCCATGCCCACTGCGCCGGCATCCGCGCGCTGGTCACCGATGCCACCGGCGAGTTCATCCCGCAGTGGATGAAGATCGCCGAACCGGCCCGTCGACGGCTGCTGGCCGCAGGCGGCGCAACCGACGCCGACCACCTCGCCCGTGTCTGCGAGACAGAGGCGATCAAAGTCTCGCTCGACAACCTGCTGACTTTCCCCTGGATTGCCGCGCCGGTCCGCGCCCGGGAACTCTTTCTGCATGGCTGGTATTTCGATCTGGATGAAGGCGCGCTGGCATCCTATGACCCGGCCCGCGACGACTTCCTGCCCCGCCCGGCGCCCTGAGCCCGCGCACCCCCAATCCGGGCCGATCGGCTTGACTTTGGCCCCCCAAAATCGTATCAAGGGCAGCCGACAACCGGAGCGGCCCCACCGCCCCGGCCAGCGCATGCGCCCATAGCTCAATTGGATAGAGCGTCTGACTACGGATCAGAAGGTTGGGGGTTCAAATCCTCCTGGGCGTACTTGAACCGTAGGTAACATTATCCCCTACAATCAGTTACGCCGCCCGAAGTGGTGCAGGATTTCGGCGTCAGATGCCAGAAAAGAGCGTCTGACTCATGGATTGTCACTTCAAGGCACTGATCGGTGCAGTCGATGATAGACGTATGCAGACTGCACTGAAGCAGTTCGAGTACCACGTCCGCACCAAGAACCTTACGCCGAAGACGATCTCGGTCTACGGCGAGCGGCTGGGCTATTTCCAGTGACCTTACCCCATCGACTGGACCACTTCCAAGTTAGGACATTTGGCTTCGCGCGGTTGGTTTGACCGCCATGCAGCCGCGAATTCCGAGGGGGTTTGTCCGCCCAGGGAGCCGTGCGGCCGCGTGTGATTGTAATCGTCTTTCCATGCCTGCAACTTCCGTTTTGCGTCCTCCAGATTCAAGAAGATCTCGCTGTTAAGGCATTCATCGCGGAGCCGTCCATTGAAGCTCTCGATAAAGGCATTGTCCACGGGCTTGCCCGGTCGAATGAAATCCAACCGTACCCCGTTCTCATCCGCCCACAGGTCCACGGCCTGGGAGGTGAACTCCGTGCCGTTGTCGCAGGTGATGGTCGGCGGGACGCCCCGGGTCAACGCCAGAAGCGTCAGGGCCTCCACCACGCGCCGACCGGTGAGCGAGCAGTCGGCCTCCAAGGCCAGGCACTCGCGGCTGAACACGTCGACGACGGTCAAGATGCGGAAGCGTCGGCCATCCATCAAGCGATCGGCGACAAAGTCCATACCCCATCGTTCGTTCGGGGCCTCCGGCCGTGGCGGTAGCACACGGATTTGGGCTTTGCGCTTGCGGCGCTTGTTCCGTCGCAGCGACAATCCTTCCTCTCGATACAGCCGCTCGGTGCGCTTGTGGTTTTGGACCTTCCCTTCCCGCTGCAGGATGCGATGCAGCTGCGGACTGCCGAAGCGCGGGCGCTTGGCCGCCAACTCACGGAGACGCCGGCGCAAGGCGCTCAGATCCGGCGCATGGCTGACATAGTAGAACGTCGATCGCAACAACCCCAGAAGCCCGCACGCCCGGCGCCGACTCACCCGATACGCCTCGGTCAGATACACAGCCAATTCCCGCCGCCGTGCAGGCTTCAGACCTTTTTTGATAGCACGTCCGAAAGCATCTGCTTGTCAAGGGTCAGATCGGCCACCACCTGCTTTAAGCGCCGATTCTCGTCCTCGAGCTGTTTCACCCGGCGCAGTTCCGACACACCCATCCCGGCATACTTCCCGTCAGGTTCCAAGCGTAGAACGTCGCATCCGAAATGCCCAACTGACGGCAGATCTGCCCGGTCGCCACACCCTGCTCCGACAGCCGCAGGGCTTGGGCGATCTGCTTCTCCGAGTACCGCTTCCTCATCGCTGTTCCTCCTTCCCGGTCCACCCAAAGCGGAGCCGGAGGGACCGCGACGAAGCTAATTACTCCAGCTCAAAGTGGTCCAGTTTTTGGGGGGAACGTCCCCAGGAAGTCCTTGCTCCACCGGTAGTACAGATTCGCCACGATCCCCTCCCGCCGGCACAGCTCCGCAATGCTCGCCTCCCCCTTCAAACCCTCCAGCACGATCCGAATCTTCTCCTCCGCCGTGAACTTCCGACGCGTCTGACGACGGATCTCCTTGACCACGGCCTCCGGGCCGGGACTCTGCTTGGCACTCATGCCAGGCTCCTTTCGCTAAGAGTAAGATACCAAAACCGTCTCTTAGAAAAGGGCCTCTACGTGTCCGACTTTGGCTGAACCGATACATCATCAGGACCTGCGCGCATGGACGACCGTCGTCCACCATGCCGTCCTGGGAAGTGTCGAGAAGTTGATGGACAAACTCGGTCAAGACAAGTCGCAGCTCAACCGAGGGAGCAAGGGATTCTTGGAGATCTGGTAAGTTCATTGGACTACGAGTAGCGGCAGGCGGATCCTCGCCTGCCGCTTGGTTCTTGTGGACTGCAGTTTATTGACTTGCTCAACTATTGGGAGAGTCACTTCAGAATGACCATCTTTCTGGTTTGCTCATAACGACCGGCGATGATCCGATAAAAGTAAACTCCTGAGCCCAAAATCTGATCGTTGGCGTCAGTGCCATCCCAGTTCACGCTCCACACGCCGGCACTTAAGTGCAGATCAGCCAATCTGGCGACTTCTCGTCCGAGGACGTCGTAGATCATAAGGGTAACATGCTCATCGGCTGGGTGAGAGAATTGAATCTGAGTTCCGGCGTTGAATGGATTTGGGTAATTCTGCGAAAGTGAATACTCCCTTGGGACCTGCCCAGCACCAACCTCACGAACATCTGAAGTGTTGTCCTCGGCATAACCTTGGGCAACACGCGATGCTCCGTCGGCGCCGGTAAAACTCACGGTCGAGACAAACATACCTTCCATAGAAGGAGAGAAAGTCAGGTCAATAACCTTCGTTTGACCGTGGGTGAGTGAATAAGAACCGTCTCCTGAAACGCTAAACGGCGGAGCGACAGAAACCGTTCCAACGAGAGTTCCCCCCCCGGTGTTGGTAACTGAAAACGCGGAAAACGTGATCTGCTGTCCGACATCGACAGAGTCAAAACGCGCCGAGTCAGGATAGATGGCGATCGAGGGCGCCGGGTCAATCGCCGTGCAGCGAAGTGTGCGATTCGCCCCTTGTCCCCCGCTGAATTGAACCGTGGCGGTGTAAGTAGTGTCCTTGCCAGGCGAAAATTTGACGTCAACGACGGCAGAACCGCCGGGAGGGATGTTGTAATTCAAAGGTGATGTCAAGGCAAAGGGCCCAGTACTGATTGAGACTTGCCCGATCAGGGCTTGATCACCTAAGTTAGATATCGTGAACACGCTGGGGTAGTCAGTAACTGTCCCGACCGTTGTAGCCGGGAGCAACGCTTGGCCGGAAGGAGATACAGACATTACTGGCCCGATGCTCCCAGTTTGTTGCTCGACAATAACGCTATCGGCAATGAAAGTCACGTCAGTGAAGCTAGCAGCATACGCACCGCTGACACCACCGGCCGCGACGCAGAGCGAGTAAAGTTCAAGGCTACTTGGAACCCCTCCTTCCAAGTCTGCGACAACTTCAAGTGTCACGTCCTCGTCGAAACCAGCAAGTGCGGTAGCAAAGTCGGTGACAGTCTGCCAAACATCGTATATTTCGTTCACTGTAAGCACCAAATCTGCGACCCCGCAAACACCGCCGGTTACGCCCGTGCAGTAGACATTAAACAATGCCTCTGCACCTGCAGCACTGAGTTCGCGAATTCCGCTCGTTAGTCCCTCGGGAAGAGTATTCCAAACTTCGAAGACGTCTGTTCCTCCATTCTCAACCGTGCCGATAATCCACACCGCATGCTTTATGTCGTAGATACCCACAAGCCCAATAAGGGGCAAGTAGACCATCTCGTGTCCTGCTGCAAGAATGCCTCCCGAAACATGCCCACGTATTGTGATTTTGTACTCGCCTGAATTGGGCACGACGATATCGAATGAAACGGCATCTTTCGATTGGAAGACCGTACCAGCCACTCCCATCAGGACGATGCCACTGCGTTGATGTATCCCACCTGAAGTTGGATCAAGGTCGGACGGAACAGCTCCTACGGACGCATCTCCGATGTGCTCGAATTCAGTAACGTCGTTTGAATAAGTTGCTCCGGCAAATGGCGGATGAAGGCCGACGATGACTGGTGCACGAGGGTTCTGAATTACTTGGGGTGAATACGCACCCAAGCCCTGAGTGTTGGCCGCTGCAACGACGAGCCGGTACTGCTTTCCTTGACCAAGCCCAGATATTATGACTGAGTTAACGTAACCTATGTCTTCTCCCGAGCCGGGATTGCCGTCCGGCAACGGATCCCATGGGTCAATCAGATCATCGTCATACCTGATGACGTATGTCAGGGCTCCGCAGACATGATTCCAGCTTAGAGTGATTTCTCCCATCTCCGGCCCCGGAATGGCAGTGACACCAGTCGGAATGCCGACTGTTGGCGGCGTCGCCACGAAATCCAGACTCATCCTATCGCCACTTTCGCAATCAAAATCCCTACTTGTTGGACTGAATGTCCAAGCCCCGCACTCTGATTTACTTGGGGTTACACGGTAGGTGGCGGTACTTTTGAAATCGCTTTGCGACCAATAACCTTGAACGTCTGATGAAACGTCTGTCGGAGTCGTTCCAGAACCACTTATGCGCGTGAAATGCATGTTGACATTGTGGACGCCATTGCCCAACGCGTCGGTTACTCTCCCTCCAGCGGGGCAGGGGCCCAAGGTGTAGTTGATTGTTATTTTGGGGTACTTTGCCGGATCGACGGTGTAATCATCAGAAGCGAACAAGGCATGACCGGAACTCATTTCCAGGTAGAAGCCTCTGTGAGACACCCCGTACGTAAACCACTGCTCGGCAATGGCGGTAACGTCGATGTAGTACCACTTGTTGTTTCCGTTGATCTCGACCGTCGACGGTTGAGGTGGAAGCTCGAAACCGGGACGATCATTCCAAGTAGGGCAAGAAGTGCCCTCGTCCCACGGGTCATTTTCACATCTTCCAACCATTAGGGTACCAGCATTCTGATCGATGGTACACCAAAGCGAGAGTGTCGCGCTGTTGATTGTCGATCCTTGAGGGATCAATGAGGATATTGGGAAGAGCAGATATCCGATCGCTGCGTCATACGTTCCAACGGCAAATTGGTTTTCCACACAATAACAAGAGGAGGGTGTGGAAGATTCAACGAAACAACCTCTGCTCGCCGTTCTTTCTAGCTCGTCGGCTTTGCTGCTTAAAGGCGATGCTGACAGAATCGACAACGCGAGGATTAACGACCCGGCGAATACACGAGGTCTCTGGTTGAAGCCCATGGCAATTGACTCCTCGAAGAGGTTGGACAGCCGCAGGGACAAGGTATTCATAGTTACAAAAGTGCTTCTCTGTGGCGAATTCAACTCTAAAGGGCGCCTGAATCCTCAGCCGGACGAGGTTGTGACAAAAACCCGACCTCAGATACAACTGAGGTTTTTCGATTGACCGTCCTCGTGCTAGCCAATTGAATGTACTTGGGCCATATCACACGGCCCGTAAGGAGGAGGGTCACTCAGCGAGGGTCGTCATGGAAGACCTTCTGACTTGAACAATTTAATCGGGATCTGTCGCTGTAACTCGTTGTGTCACAACGGCCATATTGAAAACTCAACCTTCTGACTACGGATCAGAAGGTTGGGGGTTCAAATCCTCCTGGGCGTACTTTCATCGCGCAGTCCGTGTGTGCCATTCATCTCCGCTTGAAAAGACACCCTCGACCGTGCCAGGCGCAGCAGAAGTCTCCGAGCGCTGTTGGTCGAAAAGCGGTCAACAGCACCGAGCGCATTTCACAATCAGACGTATGAGATGTTGGTGCGGATATTTCGCTTCGCGAAACCGCCTTTGGGCCAGCCTGTACTGCTCCCCTTTAATCAAGCGGCCTGCAACTGAGTCTTGGGGCTGTGCTCCCGTTTGAATTCGTTCGGTGTTTTGTATCCCAAAGTCGAGTGCCGATACGTTTCGTGGTAGCCGGGAATCCACGCATCCAGCGCCTTGGCGACCTCGGCCGGACTCGCCCATTCCCGCAGCCAGAATAACTCTTCCTTCAGCGTGCGCATCATCCGCTCGGTGTCGGCGTTCCCCTTCGGGTTGTTGTAGCTGGTGAAGGCCTGCTGAATACCGAGCTGACCGCAGGCCTGCATGAACCGCACCGAGGTCGGCTGCGATCCGTTGTCGGACATGAGATGCAGGCAATGCCCTTCGATCCCTGCCGGGAACTCCCGGTTGACGGCCAAGTCCAAGGCGGACAGCCAGTGTTCAGTCTTGGCTTGATCCCCGACATAGTGCCCGACGATCCGCTTGTCAAACCAGTCCAGAACGATGACCACATACGCCCATCCTGCTTGAGTCATCACCTTGGTCATGTCGATGCCCCACCACTGCAGCGGCGCCGTCGCCCGCGGTTTAGGACGCGTGGTGCGGGTGGCCTTGTGCGCCGTCTCCGCTGTCACCAGCAACTGATGCAATCCCATCAGCCGCAACACGCGCTTCGGCGTGATCATGATCTTGTCGGTGAATCGCAATGTCGCCCACACCCGCCGATATCCCCAGAACGGATGATCCGCCTTCAACTCCCGGATCCGGCTGACAATGGCCTCATTGCGGATGACCACCGAGGATGAGGCCCGCCTCATGCGAACTCCTCTTCCTCGAGTTTTTTTAACTCCAATGCCTGATCGGCCACCAGACGCTTCAGACGCGCATTCTCCCTGGACAATCGCTCCTCGCGCGCCGTCTGCTTGTTCACCTCGAATGCCTTGGCCGCATTCGCCAGGAACGCGTCCCGCCACTGATAGTACTGCGCTTGGCTGATCTGATGTTCGGTGCACAGCTCCGACACCGGACGCCCTTTCAGTCCCTCCAGCACGATCCGGGCCTTCTGCGCCGATGTCCACTGCCGCCTTTTCATGGCTGACCTCCTTCCGGCCAGCCCCAATTTACTCTCTTAGACCGCGGTCAGGTTAAATGGGGAGCAGTATAAGCCATTCATCTGGGAAAGGGATTTACTTGAACTGGAAACAATCACTGACTCTCTCTTGCGGGGCCTTGTTGGTTGTCGGTGCCTACCTACTGGGAAGATCACTGCACATAGTCTACTTCCTTCCCGATGGTGAAATGATCTGTAGACCGGGGCCCGGCATTTCGGTTGTGACACTTGTGATCGTTGCTGTCACAGGACCGTTGGTATGGGCTCTTCGGAGCCGCAAGACGAGTTGAAATGTCACTCGTTTGCCATCAGTGAACCGATGGCGGCCTTCTTCCTGCCAAACGGGCCGGCGTGGCAGCGGTCTCTGACCGCTGTCGGCCGAAGGCCGATTGAGTGGGGGGGAATCGTTTCACAATCAGCCGTATCACATTGCTTGGTGCTACAGTCCCCCGCGCAATTCGACTGCGATTTGACCCTCCCGTTCCATTAGAATAGCACCATGACCCTGGCGGATTGTCAACAGCGGGTTGTGGACTGCCGCAAGTGTGCGCGGCTGGTGGCTTGGCGGGAGGAGGTCGCGCGGACCAAACGGGCGGCGTTTGCGGGGGAGGAGTACTGGGGACGTCCCCTGCCCGGGTGGGGCGATCCGCGGGCGCGGCTTCTGATTGTCGGGCTGGCGCCGGCCGCCCACGGCGGCAACCGCACCGGTCGCATTTTTACCGGCGACCGCTCCGGCGACTGGCTCTACCGCGCGCTGCACCGCGCCGGATTCGCCAACCAGCCCACCTCCACCCATCGCGACGATGGCCTCCGTCTGACCGACGCCTACATCGCCGCGGTGGTGCGTTGCGCGCCCCCCGCCAACAAGCCGACACCGGAGGAGCGCGACAACTGCCTGCCCTACCTGATCGAGGAAATCCAACTGCTCGCGCGCCTGCGGGTCATTGTGTCCCTCGGCGCCTTCGCCTGGGATGGGGTCGGCCGCGCCCTGCGCGCCCTCGGCATCGCCGATGAACCCCTGCCGAAGTTCGGGCATGCGGCCCGTGCAACCGTCGGGCCCTACACCCTGATCGGCTCATACCACCCCAGCCAGCGCAACACCTCGACCGGCCTGCTCACCGCGGCGATGCTCGATGCCGTGTTCCGCGCCGCGCGCGCGGCCCTCGGCGGACGCCGCTGAAGCAGACCGCCCCGATCCGTGGAACGAATCGGGGCGGTCGTGCCAAGGTCTGATTGTCCGTCCTACTTCTCCCCGTGCGCCACCCAGGTGATGCCGTCGATGCGCACCCGGCCATCGGGGCCGGCGGCCTCGCGCTCAATTTCGTCGCGCACCGCCGCCTGACGGTCCGGCGGCAACTGCGAAAAGAGGATCGCGATCGGCCCGGCCAGCTCGCGGGTGAAGGTGAAATACTCGGCGGGCGTGTCGAAGTCGGCCATGCGCAATGTGATCGGTTCGACGCTGACATGGTGGAACCCGGCCTCATGCAGGACCGACTCGAAACGCGACCTGTCGGCAAAGGCAAACAGCCCCGGGCTGCCCGGCGGCGGGGTTTCGAGATTCAGTTCGCGACGGATGATCCGCATCGGCATGCTCGCCCAGCGGTTGTCCTTTGGGTCGGCCCAGCAGGCGGCGACAAAGC
Source organism: bacterium (assembly GCA_035559435.1). Taxonomy (NCBI): domain Bacteria; species bacterium. The sequence continues at coordinate 30,927 of DATMBC010000080.1, read as the reverse complement.
GCCCACCCGGCTTCAGCACTCGGTACGCCTTCTGCGCGCACGCGAGTGGATCGGGCAGAAACATCAGGCCGAACCGCATGGTGACCGCATCGAAACTGTCATTGGCAAAACGCAACGCCTCGGCGTCGGTGCGCTGGAACTCGATGTTGGTCAACCTGCGCGCCGCCGCCTTCTCGCGCGCGAAATCGAGCATCTCCTCAACAAAGTCGAGCGCCACGACGCGTCCGCCGTCGATCCGGCCGGCCGCCGCCAGCGCCGGCTCGCCAGTGCCGCAGGCCAGATCGAGAATGTGCTGCCCGCCTTTGATCCGGGCCAGTTCGAGCATCCGCTCGGTGACCGGCGTCGTGATTTCCACCAGTCGGGCATCATGCTTGCGCCATCCCGGCGCGACAAACGTCCACGACTTGTGCTCGCGTTCCTTGATCGCGGTGGCGTCTTCGGCAATTGGCATAATTTTCCTCCTCTTTTGCTTCTAATATGCGTCGGGCGCGCGCGCGTTGCGCGGTTTTTTTCCGACGGGCGAAAAAACCGGAATCGGGTGACTTCGGACCGGGGATGTTCTTTATTCGCGCAGGGCAGTGTCCACCGGGAGATTTCCGCCATGTCCATCGGCGCCAACATCCTCGCCGCCATCGGCCGGACCAGCATGGTGCGGCTGGGTCAGCTGGCGCCCAAAGACGGCGCCGGCATCTGTGTCAAACTCGAATGGGAAAACCCGACTGGCTGCATGAAGGACCGGGCCGCCCGGGCGATGATCGCCCGCGCCGAGGCCGACGGACGCCTCAAGCCGGGGGACACCATCATCGAGTACACCGGCGGCAGCACCGGCATCTCGCTTTCGTTGATCGCCCTGGCCAAAGGGTACCGCATTCGGATCGTCACGTCCGATGCCTTCAGCCGCGACAAGCTGCTTCACATGGAGGCCCTCGGCGCCGAACTGGTCATGGTCCCCAGCGAAGGCGGCCTGACCACCAAGAAGCTGATCCTTGAGATGATCGAGACCGCGCGGGAGTTGAGCCGAGCGCCCAACACCTTCTGGACCAATCAACTCAGCAACGCCGACAGCATCGGCGGCTACCACGCGCTTGGCGAGGAGATCTGGGAGCAGACCGGAGGGAAAGTCGACGCCTTCATCCAGAGTGTCGGCACCGCCGCCTCGCTGCGCGGTGTCGGCGCCGCGCTCAAGCGGCACAATCCCCAGGTGCGGATCATCGCGGTCGAACCGGCCGAATCGCCGGTGCTTTCCGGCGGGCAACCGGGTCCGCACAAAATCGAGGGTGTCGGCATCGGCTACATCCCGCCGCTATGGGATCCGCAATTGGTCGACGAAGTGATCGCGGTGCGCACCGAGGATGCCAAGGCGATGGCGCGACGTCTGGCGCGCGAGGAGGGCCTCTTCGCCGGGACATCCTCCGGCGCCAATGTGGCCGCCGCCATCGGTCTGGCCGAACGTCTCGGACCAACTGCGACCATCGTCACGTTGATGTGCGATTCCGGTCTGAAGTATCTGAGCACCGATGTGCACGGCAGAAAATCGCCGGCATGACCACGCAATGTGCCGGAGGTCCCAAAGCGGGATGCGCGGATGGACTGATCGTCTCGATGACAATCAATCGCCGCAATCCGGGAGCAGCGATGGATACCTCCTTCCTGTGAGTCGTACGTAGGGGCGTATTGCATACGCCCTTCACGCACGTCGCACACGCAATGAACGCAGCGCCACAGCTGCGGGAGAGCCGCCATGCATGAACAGACACCGCGCTTCTGGGACATCTTCTTCGAGATTTTCGAATCGCTGCCTCGTCAGGGTGTGGGCAGCCGCGCCTGCACGGCCCGCGCGTTGGCGCTCTGCGCCGATCTGCCGCCCCGCCCGCGCATCGTCGATCTGGGTTGCGGTGTCGGCGGGCAGACCCTGGACCTGGCCGAATTGACACAGGGCACAATCCTCGCGATCGACAAGCATGTCCCCTTTGTCGAGCGGCTGCGGCAGACAGTGGCCGATCGCGGCCTGAGCGATCGCATTGATGCGCGGGTCGGCGACATGCTTCAACTCGATGTGCCGCCGCACAGCTTCGATCTGGTCTGGTCCGAAGGCGCTTTCTTCAACATCGGGATCGAAAGCGCGCTGCGGATCGGCCGCGAACTGCTGCGTCCGCGCGGGCACATCGCCTTCTCCGATGCGGTCTGGGGCCGGGAGAATCCGCCGGAGGAGGTGCGCGCGGCCTTCGCCGAATACGACACCATGCGCACGGTGGACCAGTTGCTGCCGGTCATCGCCGACGCCGGGTTCGAACTGCGGGGGCGCTTCACTCTGCCGGCCAGCGCCTGGTGGGACGATTTCTACACCCCGATGGAAGCATTGATCGCCGAACGCCGCCGCCGCTACGCCGGCGACAGCGAGGCGCAGCGCGCGCTGGACAACCTCGCCGCCGAGGCGGACATGCACCGCAGATACGCCGACTACTACCCCTACGTGTTCTTTGTCGCGCGGCTGAAATCATAACGGCCCGCCGCCCGAGCCGCATGTGGACACATCATCCCCCCGCATCGGCTGGCTGACCGACATTCACCTGAGTTTCCTGCAGGGACCCGATGTCCGCGCCTTCCTGGAGAGTGTCGCCGCCCGTCGCTTCGACAGGGTGCTCATCACCGGCGATATTGGCGAAGCGGACAGCATCTCCACCGGCTGCACTTCCGAACGGCCGAGGGTCGCTCCGCCGGTGTGGACGGACATATTGTAGCAAAGATCCACAACGCGACGGCGCTGAAGCACACAATGAATTGACTTGCGCACTCAAACCGGTGGCGCGTAGAAGTAGATTGGGACGAGCGGCAAGAGCGATCTGTCTTCGTCTGTCATTTTGGGATAAAACTCCTGCCATAGCGCAATGAAGCGGTCAAGGTCAATCAACTCGACATGGACGAGGGCCCCGCGTGCTGTAAACTTGGCATCGGGAGTGAATCCTCCCGATGATACAAACATCCCAACGTCTCCGTCTTTCTGAAGGAGGCCCATCAATTGCCGCACTTCCTGAACAGATGCCGGTGATTCGCGATGCTTGATTTGAACCTTGATTCGCGGAGATGCGGATCCCAAGGGATCGCGATAGGCGATTACATCGATACCGCCATCTTTGCCCTGCGGTGCGACAAATGGAGTGTAGTACCCCATCCCACGCAAAAGCCCTGCCACCAATTCCTGGAATTCATAGGGATTCTTCAGAGAGATCTGCTTCTTCAGTCCCTCGATGGCCAATTGCTCGATCTCATGTATTGTGGCTTCCTGCTCGACATCGCCACCCGCCGTGGATTCGTCTTCGTCGAGCGGCTGATTCTCCTGTCGCCAGTTCCGATATGCCTTTCGGGCGGCTTCGAGCAATCCAGCGGGGCCCAAATCCAAGGCCTTTTCGCCTTCGGGTGTTATGTACCACACCCCTTTCTTCTTAATCAGGAATCCCGCCTTGATGCAGGGAATACTGAAGAACCGCAGTACGGACTTCCAGCGCACATTTCCAGATTTCTCGTAAACTTCTTTGGCCCATGGGTCGAAGTCCATGGTTCGTTCGATCTCCGCAATGACATCTCGTGCTGATGCTTGACCACCCTTTTCCTTCAGGATCCGAAGAGCCGCATGGGCAACTTTGGCGGCCAGTTCCTGGGACCGGGAAAGATTCTCTTTTGCCATGTCAAGCAATCTACCTGTACACATCGATTAGATCAATAGCGGTGCAAGCTCTCTTCTTGGCTACCGATCTTTGGTTGATCTATCATCACATTCCCCGCCCCCCTCTCCTCTGTTGATTGTCGGTCCAAAACGGGCGATATTGGTCCCCATGGCAAAGGTCCAACAACAGGGTCAGAAGACCGCCAAGACCGGCGATGTTGCGGTGGCCGAGCCGGAAGAGTCGCCGTTCCGGCACTATGTCCCCGGCGAAAAGCCGCGGGCCGATCAGGCGTACTTCGAGCTGCTGCTCCTGAAAGTCCTGCGCACCGGCGGCGACATCCCCGAATTCGATGAGGTCTGGCCGCGCGCGGTGCAGGCGCTGGCCGGCATGAATCTGCTGCGTCTGTCCACCTACAACCCCGCGGATGTGCGCGACGCCATCGCCGCGGTGGGCGGCGACTTCAACGCCCGCATGGCCGACAAGGCCGAGTCGATCATCGCCTGGGCCGAATCGCTGTGGCGGGTGCGGCAGATTTACGGCTCGGTGCGGCAGTACATCCGCTCGTTTGAACCTGACGGCTTCGAGGCGCTCCTGGAAGACATGAAGCTCCGCCTCCCCGGCCTCTCTTCCGAGTTTCTCACCGCCTACCTGAAGGACGCCGGCGAGAAAGTTCCGCAGGCGGAAAAACAGCCGGCGGGACGTTCGGGACAGCAACGCCCATCTGCGCAACCCGAAAGCCGCGGCGGCGAGCGCCGTCAGGGGCAGCAGCCGCGGCAGCCGCAACAGCAGCCGCAGCAACAGGCCACGCCCCAGGAGGGCGCCGGACGCGGCGATCGCCGGCGGCGACGCGGACGCGGCGGCCGTTCGGGACAAGCGCAACCGCAGCAGCAAGCCCAGCAACCCAAGCCGTCGAAGCAGCCGCAGCCCGCGGCGCAAGCCGGCGAGGCGAAACCCGTCGCCGATGACGCCGCCAGGGAGCAGCAACAACAGCGCCGCCGCAATCGCCGACGATTCTTCCGACGCCGTCGCAGCGGCGGAGGCGGCGACAAGGGTGCCGCGGCCGCGCCACCCGCGGCGGGATAGGCAAGGCGAAAACATCAAGGAGCGCGGCCAACCGCGCCCCTTCGCTTCGGTTAGTAGACCAGCAGGTTGCTGAAAGACCCGGAATCTCGCATTGTCACCCTGAGCGGAGCGAAGGGTCTGCTTTTCTGGCACAGAGGTGAAAACAGCCTATGCTTCGCCTCGCTCAGCATGACATTGACCGATTCTCGCGTCGGAGCTGACTTCCTCAGCAACCTGGCAGGGAGCGGACGATTACTCCGGCGTGGGCGGAACGTAGTAGATGTAGTCGGTCAGCGACTTGATCTCGAACTCCTTGCCTTCCAGCTCGGCCCGCATCAGATCGCGCATCGACAGGAACCCCGCCAGACGTCCCCGGTCCAGGACCGGCAGATGCCGTACCCGCTGCTCCGACATGATCCGCATCGCCACGGAATGATCATCGGTGACATCGGTCGCGTAGATGTCGCGGCTCATTACATCGGCGACGCGGGTGCGCGAGGGGTCCAGCCCCTTGACGATGACGCGTTTCATCAGATCGCGCTCGGAGAAGACGCCGACCAGACGGTCCTCATCGAGGACCGGCAGCGCGCCGACATCGTGCCCAACCATGATCTTGACCGCATCCAACACGCTTGCGCTCACCGGAATCCACTTCAGTGGAATGCCCTGTGCAATGATCGAACCGACAGCGGTCATGGCCGTTCTCCTTCTTGTGTCGTACACCGGACGGACGGGCCGGGGAGCTCTTGAGCATAGGTTAACCTGCGATTTCCCGCCGATCAAGCCCGTTTGGCGTCCCGGCGGCAAACTGACGAAGATCACTAACGTAACTTCTTTTGTGTGGTTAACTTGGTAAGCGGCCCATGAGCGTGACTCTGCCCATCTACATGGATCACCATGCCACCACCCCGGTCGATCCGCGGGTGCTGGAGGCGATGCTCCCGTATTTCTCCGAGCGTTTCGGCAACGCCGCCTCAGTCACGCACGCCTTTGGCTGGGAAGCGCAGGAGGCGGTCGAGAAGGCGCGCGCGACCATCGCCGCCGCCCTCGGCGCCGAGCCCAAAGAGATCATCTTTACCTCCGGCGCCACCGAATCGGACAACTTGGCCCTCAAGGGCGCCTTCGCCGCCCAGACCGGCAATCGCGATCATTTGATTGTCTCGGCCATCGAGCACAACGCCGTCCTCGACACGGCACGACGTCTCGAACAGCAGGGCATTCGACTCACGGTGATTCCGGTCGATGCCGCGGGGATGGTCGATCCGCAGAGCATCCGCGATGCCATCACTGATCGGACGTTGCTGGTCTCGGTGATGGCCGCCAACAACGAAGTCGGCACGATCCAGCCGATCCGGGAAATCGGCCATATCTGCCGCGAACGCGGTGTCTACTTTCATACCGATGCGTCGCAGGCCTGCGGAAAAATCCCGCTCGATGTGCAGGAGGACGCCGTCGACCTGCTCTCGTTGTCGGCGCACAAGATTTATGGTCCCAAGGGCATCGGCGCGCTCTATGTCCGCCGATATAAGCCGCGGGTTAAACTGGCGCCGTTGCTTGACGGCGGCGGCCACGAGCAGGGGCTGCGCTCCGGGACACTGCCGGTGCCGCTGATTGTCGGTTTTGCGCGCGCGATCGAATTGGTCACGGCCGAACGTGACAGCGAGATGGCGCGTCAGGCCGGACTGCGCGACCGGCTGATGCGCGCGCTGCTGGAGCGGCTCGACGGTGTGCGCGTCAATGGATCGCTGGAGTCGCGTTTGCCCAACAATCTCAATCTCGCCTTCGAGCGCGTCGATGCCGAGGCGGTGCTGACCGCGATCAAGGATGTGGCGCTCTCATCCGGCTCGGCCTGCAGTTCGGCCGAGGTGGAACCCTCGCATGTGCTCAAGGCGATTGGTCTGCCCGATGAATTGGCGCAGGGCTCGATCCGTTTTGGATTGGGACGTTCCACCACGGCTGAGGAGGTCGAGTACGTGATCGACCGCATCGTCGAAGTCGTTGAACGCCTTAGGGCTTTGTCCCCAAAGCGTCCCCCGGCACCGGCCCCGCTCCATTGATTGCTGGAACAATCGAGTTGATTTTTGGTTATATTCGCCACCCGGAACTGGACGCACTAACTCCAAGCTGGGGACAATGTTATGAGCGAAACACCACAGAGCGCTGCCCACGAATTGCCGATTGCCAGCCAGGATCTGCCAATTATCGATCTGACCGAAACCGCCGTGACGGAGGTGAAGCGCCGTCTGCAGGAGGCGGGGATGCAGGGACATTACCTGCGGGTCGGTGTGCAGGGGGGCGGTTGTTCGGGGTTGATGTACCAGCTGGCCTTCGACGATCAGCTGGGGAAATTCGACAAGGTCATTGATGTGAAGGGTGTGCCGGTGGTCGTGGATCTGAAAAGCGCGCTGTATCTGCGTGGCACCACGATCGACTATGTGACCGCATTGGTGGGGGGCGGCTTCAAGTTCAGCAACCCCAACGCCGCGAAATCCTGCGGTTGCGGCACGTCCTTCTCTGCCTGATGGAGCGCAATGCCACACTTTGATCTCGAATCATTCGCCGAGGGCGGCATCCTGCGCGAGCAGAGCGTGCGCGCGGCCTTCGCGCGGCATGACTGGGAGCAGTACCGCGATAAGACCGTGCATGTGCGCGGCTGCGGCAACCTCCTGGTCCCGACCTGGGCCTATCTGATGACCGCCGCGCACCTGGCGCAGGTGGCGCGTAAGATCACCTTCGGTGAGGAGATGGCCCCGCTGCCGGTCTTTTCGCGCGAGGAATTCGAGACAAGCCGGAACAATCGGTTGAATCCATCTGACTGACATCACGGTACCAACAACCGGGGCGCGAGCCGCGCGCGCCTCCGAGAAAAACCACGCGGCATCGCAGGAGGATCGATGCTGAAACGTTTGGCTCTGATCGCTGTGATGGTCACGGGCATGGCGGTCTCCGTCCAGGCCGAGAACTATGTCTTTGACCGCGCGCACTCGTACATCGGCTTTGCCGTGACACACTTCGGCCTCAGCCGGGTGAAGGGCAATTTTTCCGACTTCAACGGCACCATCAATTACGACCCGGCCAATCCCGCCAAATCGATGGTCGAGGTTACCGTTCAGGCCGCCAGCATCGACACCAAGGCCGAGAGCCGCGACAAGCACCTCAAAAGCCCCGATTTCTTCGCGGTCGATTCGTTTCCGACCCTGACGTTTAAGTCCACATCGATCACTCCCAAGAACGAGAAATCGTTTGAGGTCACCGGCGATCTGACCATGCGCGGTGTGACCAAGCCGGTCACGCTCAATGTCGAGTTGGTCGGCGCGATGGAAGACCCGATGATGGGCAAACGCCTTGGCTTCACCGCCTCAGGCAGGATCAACCGTCAGGACTTCGGCGTCGCCTGGAACAAGACCCTCGATGCCGGAGGACTGGTGGTCAGCAACGAGGTCGATCTGGTCCTCGAGGTCGAAGCGGTGGTCCCCAAGGAAAAGCAGTAATCCATAGGACATTCCGTGCTCCGAAAACCCCCGCCGATCGCCGGCGGGGGTTTTTTCTGGCCCGATTCGGGCCCGCAAATCCGGATTTGACATGGGCATAGCGCAGATGTATCTTCGCCGCCCCGCCTGACGGTTGGATCACAAGCGCGCCAAGTTTGCGCACCTGAAACGTCCGGCGGGTTTTCAGTCAGGGTCAACGGTTAACCTCAAACCGCATAAGGGGATGTCAGCATGGACATTAACGGCTACATGGCCATCATCGTCGGCATCAGCGTGGCGAGTCTGCTCTTCGTCATCTGGCTGGCGAAGCATGTGCTGAGTTTCGACACCGGGACGCCGGCGATGCGCGCAATCTCGGACGCCATCAGGGAGGGCGCCGAGGCGTTCATGCGCCGCCAGTATGGGACCATCGCGAAACTCTCCATTGTGCTGGCCGCGGTCATTTTTGTGCTCTACGGGTTTGTGCGTGGCCATCATGACTTCGATCCGGTCGGTTCACGATTGGCCATGGCCTGGTGGATCACGCTCTCCTTTGTGCTCGGCGCTCTCTGCTCCGGCATCGCCGGTTTCATCGGCATGTGGATTTCCATCCGCTCCAACATCCGCACCGCCTCCGCCTCCACCCGTTCGCTCAATGATGCGCTCCGTATCGCCCTGCGCGGCGGCGCGGTCTCCGGGCTGCTGGTGGTGGCGATGAGTCTTCTGGGTGTCGGCGGTCTCTACTGGCTGGTGGCCGCCACCACCGACGTCAAGCTGACCAGCATCCCGCTTCTGATCGTCGGCTATGGCTTCGGCGCCTCGTTCGTCGCGCTCTTTGCCCAGTTGGGCGGCGGTATCTACACCAAGGCCGCCGACGTCGGCGCCGATCTGGTGGGTAAAGTCGAAGCCGGCATTCCCGAAGATGACCCGCGCAATCCCGCGGTGGTCGCCGATCTGGTCGGCGACAACGTCGGCGACTGCGCCGGGCGTGGCGCCGACCTCTTCGAATCCACCGCCGCCGAAAACATCGGCGCGATGATCCTCGGCGCTGGGATCGCGATGGCCGCCGAAAAGCAGGGGCTCGCCTTCGCCGCCGGGTCGATCGGTGTCATGCTCTTTCCCCTGATCGCCCGCGCCTTCGGTATTATCGCCTCGATCATCGGCATCATGATGGTCAAGACCAACGAGCAGGAAGACCCGATGAAGGCGCTCAACCGCGGCTACATGATCGCGGTGGTGCTGGCCATGATCGGCTTTGGCATTTCGACCCGCTGGCTGTTGCACATCGACGCGGCGCCGAACGCCTGGATGTTCTTCTTCGCCTCCGGGTTGATCGGCGTGCTCACCTCGGTGGCGTTTGTCTGGATCACGCAATACTACACCGAATACAAGTACCGTCCGGTGAAGGAGATCGCCGAGGCCTGCCAGACCGGCCCGGCGACCAACATCATCACCGGCATGGCGGTGGCGCTGGAATGCACCGCGCTGCCGGTGCTCACGATTTCGATCGCGATTCTGGCCTCCTACTTCCTCGGCGAGGCGGCGCTGCCCGGCGGCGGCTTCTTCGGCACCGCGGTGGCGACCATGGGCATGCTGGCCACCGCTGCCTACATCCTGGCGATGGACACCTTCGGCCCGATCACCGACAACGCCGGCGGCATCATTGAGATGAGCCACCAGCCGGAGGAAATCCGCCGCAAGACCGACCGTCTCGACGCCGTCGGCAACACCACCAAGGCCTTGACCAAGGGGTATGCCATCGGCTCGGCGGCGCTGGCGGCCTTCCTGCTGTTCACCGCCTACATGGATGAAATCCGCAACTACATCGGCGACCACGAATTGTTTAAAGCCATCGACATCGCCAAGCCCGCGGTCTTTGTCGGCGCGCTGTTGGGCGCGATGCTGGTCTTCCTCTTCTCGGCACTGGCGATCCGCGCCGTGGGCAAGGCGGCCTACTACGTCATCAACGATGTCCGTCAGCAGTTCAAGGAGAAGCCGGGCATTCTGAAGGGCACAGAGAAACCGGATTATGGCCGTTGCGTGGACATCGTCACCCGCGGCGCGCTCAAGCAAATGGTACTGCCGGGCATTCTCGCGGTCGGCATGCCGATCGCCGTGGGCCTTATTTTCCGCATGTTCATTACTCCGGAAGATCGACTGATCGCGGCTGAGGCGGTGGCGGCCCTGCTGATGGTCGGCACGATCGGCGGCATCTTGATGGCCACGATGCTCAACAACGGCGGCGGCGCCTGGGACAACGCCAAGAAGTTCATCGAGACCGGCATGTACGGCGGCAAGGGCTCTGACGCCCACAAGGCCGGCGTGGTCGGCGACACCGTCGGCGATCCTTTCAAGGACACCGCCGGCCCCTCGATCCACGTGCTGATCAAGTTGCTCTCCACGATCACGCTCGTGCTCGCCCCGCTGTTTATCTAATCCTGTTCATCGTCATCCCAATGACCCATTCGCCAGAAGCGAGTGGGTCATTGGGATTTCTATTCCTCACAGAACCGGCGGGCAAAGCCCGCCCGACGCCGGCAGGACAAGGCGATCCATGCGCACATGGTCATTCCGATCCGTCGCCGGCAAAGAGGAATCTGCTTTTCTCCCGCGCGGCGCGGTGGCCGGGCCGTCGATATCCAGCGCGACGAGTGGGAGGGCGGTCCGCTGCGGCGGAGCGCCTGCTCCTGATGTGCGGACGCGGCTCAAGAGCCGCTTCCACGGCGGAGGATGGGGTGGCGCACTTGATTTTGGCTGGAATACGGGGTGGGCTGGCGGGTAATTGCACTGAGAACCAGGACCATGCCACGGGCCGTCCTCACAACGGTTGCCGTTTTTGTACTCATTGCCGGGATCCCGGCTCAAGCCGCGTCACCGCCCGCCGGTCCGCTGTCCGCGCTTGCGGAAAACTCATCCGCGCAGTTCTTCCGTCAGCGAATCCTGCACGACTTCGGCAATGTCCGCGTTAAGGTTGGGAATGATGGTTCCCTCGGCGGATGGGGTGAGGGCTCGGCGCCCGGGCCAGATGAGGACCTGCAGACGACTGATGGCGGGGATGCGTCATTTGAATTCCCGGCCAGATCGGATTGCATGTACAGCTTTCTCGGCGGGCTGTGGTTTGCGGGCCTGAGCGGCGTCGACACGCTGGCCAGCATGGCGGCATCATCGGGCAGCTCCACCCTGCGCGACTTCTATGGACGCCGGCGAATTGAGCGGCACGTCGACTCCCTCCGGGGTCACCAGCGCTTTACCTGTGTCTACTACGACACCGCCATTGCATCGTATCGCCTCGGAGCATGGGATCGCGCGCCGGGCATCGAGGTCCGACAAACGTCTCATGCTTTTGCCAGCCCGCCGTATGACCGCTTCATCCTCATCGACTACCTGATCCGCAACCGGTCCGGCCAAACCATCCGGCGACCCTATGTGGGTTTCTTCGATGACGCCGACATCGCCAACACGCGCGCCGGCCACCTGAGAGAGGATGGCCCCAAGGATGATATTGCCGGGTTCATTCCCTCGCACACGATTGCCTATGCCCTCGACAACGATGGTGACCCGCACGGCGACACCGTCTGGGTGCCCACCTCGAGCGTCGGCGCGATGGGAATTGCCCCGGTCTTCGCCGACCCGCTCCCGCACGACACATCGTTCAATTGGTGGGCCACCGATTTCGGTCAGTTGACGTGGGCGCCGATGCGTCCTTCACCCGATTATCCCTCCTACAACAGTTCCTTGCCGTACTTCCCCGGCGGTCCGCGGCAGGTTTACTGGACGATGGCCAATCATGAAAAGGACTACGATCAGCTCTGGTCGGCGGTCGATATGTCGGGCGAGGGATGGAGGAAACCTCGCCTGGGACCGGCGGCCGAAAATCTCGCCAACGGACTTGATACCCGCATCCTCCTGTCGTTCGGCTTCCCGGACATGGAACCCGGCGACTCGATTCGCATTGTGATTGCCGTGGCCGCGGGTGACTCCGTGCATGTCCACCCCGCGGACTTCGCCCGGCTCTTCGATCCGCAGCATCCGGGGAATCTGAACAGCCAATTCGACTTTTCCGACCTGATCCGCAATGTGGAAATGGCGCGCGCCGCCTGGGCCGGCCAGTTTGACCTGTATGCCGCGGCGCCCGCATTCATCTCCACCGCACCGGACGCAGGCGATGCCGTTCGTTGCGAGTGGACACCAGCACCTTTCTATCATGTGCGTGGTTATCGCCTCTTTGCCCGTCCGCTGGGAGAGGCATCGTGGCAGTGTGTCGCCGAGTCCGACCAGAATCGCCGCGCGAGCACCGCGTCCGGCCTGCAAGTCGGACGGGCGTATGAGTTTGCCGTCGCCTCGCTGGATTGGAATCTGACCCAGGGGCCATTGTCACACCCCGACACCATCATCGTCGGGCGCCCGGTGACCGTTCCCGAACTGACGTGCGAGTCAGTCCGTAACGTGGTCGCCGTCAGAATCAGCGTGACCCCGCCACCCGCGCCGCTCCCACCTCTGCGGTTCGTCAATCTGTATCGCAAGTCCGAATACGAAGATGACTTTCACCTCCTGGCACGCATTGCGTTGAGTGCGACCGATGGCGCAACGGCGGCAGGGCAACCGCGGCGCGGACATCTCTCCCTGCTTCCCAACGCCTACATCGACGGCGACATCGCAATCGGCACCAGGTATTCCTACCGCGCGTCCGTGGAGAACAGTCTCGGCCTTGAAGGACCGCCATCGCCGGCCGTTTCCGTCACCGCGATGACAAAGGACCGCCGCGGCTTGATCATCTTTCTCGACAAACAGGAAACCGCGTCCCTGTACAATCCCGAACGTCAGCTCGAGTTCTACGGCAACTGGGCCGCGCAAATGGGATTCGATACCAGCACCATCGTCGACGACGATTTGCAGCGATGGGATTCGCTCGTGTCGATTCAGTACCTGGCTCGTTACCAGTGCATTGTCTTGGTTGACGAGGATCCCCGTTCAAGGAGTCCGTTGCGCACAGTGTTCATGCCCTTTTACGGGATCAGGAAGTATCTGGCAAGCGGAGGCCGAGCCGTCTTCGCAACACGAAATCACGGTAACTACTTCTGGTACTGCGGATGTTACAGTCCAGCATTCATCGTGAGAGAATTCTGTGGTGTCGACGCGGTGTTCTACGAGAAGTCAGTAAGGGGTACGCAATGGCTTCGCGGGGAATTTTTGGGCGCGCAATCCGTGGACGCGCGCTATGAGTCGGTGGAGGCAGACAGCACGGCCGGCTGGGACATGCCGTATCTCCGGCAGCTGGCCGATCAAGTGGACACGATCTTCGCCGCCGGGTACATCCCGTACATCGGCGCCCTGGGATCATTGGACGAACACACGCAGGTTCTCTACACGTATGAATCCGCTTACGAACCCTCCAACTTGCACGGCAAACCCGTCGCCGTCGAACGCATCACCGATTCTACCGCCACCGTCATGTTCAACTTCCCCCTCTCGCTGATGAAACGCGAGCAGGCCTGGCGCGCGCTGACACAGGCGATCGTCGATCTGGGCATCGACACGACCAACTACTGGACGCCGCCGGCCACGACCAATCGCGCCATGATCGAATGGCTCTATGGCAAGTCGTCAACCAGGCCCGACCCGGATTGGGATATCAACCGCGACGGTGTGATCGACATCCGCGATGTCGTGGGCGGAATAAAGCGGTGAGTTCGGACGGCGCCGGTCAATCGCATCATCGCACACGACCATCCCCTTCGCAGGACACCTGAACCCTCGCCACTACATGGTCACTCCGATCCGCCTCAGGCGGAGAGGAATCTGCTTTCTCCCGCGCGGCGCGGTCAGCCTGAGCTGCGATGTCCAGCGCAATGAGCGGGAGGGCGAGGCTTCTGCCGGGCCTGCTCTCCTCGCGCAGGAGCACTACGCTTCAGTCACTGCCCCGAACGCACGACAGGACACAGCTCAAGGGCCGCTTCGACGATGCTCGGACTCTACGCTCTTTGTCCGGCGCGTGTGCCTAAAACCAAAACCCCCGCGGGGGGAGCGCGGGGGGTTTGGAAATTGACTGTCCACGGACGGTCGGCCCAGTGGTCGCAGTCGTTCTAGCACTGGGAATATCCGCAACCGCGGCACAGGACGCAACCTTCTTCGTGCTCCAGCATCCCGCCGCAATCCGGACAATGTTCCTTGGAAATGTCGCGCGTGTCGCCGCGGCCGTTGCCTTTCTTGCCACCGGAGTGGACGAAATGGTCCGACAACACCTTGGCAATGGCATCCGGAATGGAAAAAACGAGTCCGCGGCGCTCAAAAACCGGCTGCGAGCCGCCAATTCCCTGCAATTGGCGCACAATTTGCAGGAGCGGAATCCCCGACCGCAGCGCCAGGGAAATCAGCCGGCAGATCGCCTCGGTGTCGGCCATGGTCGAATACCCCGACTTGCCGATCGAGGCAAAGACCTCAAACGGACGGCCGTTGTGCATGTTGACGGTAATGTAGAGGTTCCCGTACCCGGTCTTGATCTTCTCGGTGAACCCGGTGAGCGTTTCGGGACGGTCTTCGGGCTCGGGGTAACTGGCGCCCTGCGTCGCGCGCGGCGCGGCGGCCGGCTTCGCCGTTTCGGTGGACACCGCCGGCGGCACCGACTGGATATCGCACGGTTCGGGACCAAGCAGGCCCTTCATCTGCTCCACCTCGCTCAACTCCTTTTTCGATGTGAATGCCCCCACCTGCTCGGTCGTGCGCGCCTTTTCGGGCGTAGCGCCGGTGGACAGCACCTGCCCCGGACGGGATCCATCGCGGTAGATGGTCACGCCCTTGCAGCGCGAACGGAACGCCTGCCAGTACGCCGTCTGCACATCGTCGCGCGTCGCATTCTGCGGCATGTTGATCGTCTTCGACACCGCCGAATCGCAGTGCTTCTGGAAGACCGCCTGCATGCGGATGTGCGACTCGGGCGCGATGTCGGCCGCGGTCACGAACACATCCTTCACATCCTCGGGAATCTCGTCGAAGTCGCGGATCGAATTGGCATTGGCGATCCGCTCCATCAACTCCTGCGAGTAGAACCCGCGCTCCTTGGCCACCTGCTCGAACAGCGGGTTGACATCGACCAGGCGCGTGCCCTCCATCACGTTGCGCACAAACGAGATCGCATAGAACGGCTCGATCCCCGAGGAGCAGCCGGCGATGATCGAAATCGTCCCCGTCGGCGCCACCGTGGTCACGGTGCAGTTGCGCATCGCAATCCCCTCGTCGGCGTAGATCGATCCCTCCCAGTTCGGGAACTTGCCGCGGGTGGCCGCCAGATCCGAGGAATGCAGACGCGCCTCGGACTGCACGTGCGCCATCACCTTGTCGCCCAGCTCGAAGGCTTCTTCGGAGTCGTAGCGCACACCAAGCCGGGCCAGCATATCGGCCCAGCCCATGACCCCCAGCCCGATGCGGCGGTTGCGACGGGTCTGCTCGGCAATCTCCGGAATCGGGTACTTGTTGGCATCAATCACGTTATCGAGGAAATGCACGCCCATGTGCACCAATTGGGTCAGCTTGTCCCAATCGATGCCTTCGGCCGGACGGCGCCGGTCATAGGTGTGCGGCAGCTCATCCTTCACCACTCTGCCCAGATTGATCGAGGCCAGGTTGCAGGAGTCATAGGGCGGCAACGGCTGCTCGCCGCAGGGATTGGTCGCCTCGATCTCCTCGATGCGATGGGTCGGGTTGCCCTGGTTCATCCGGTCGATGAACACCACCCCCGGCTCGCCGGTGCGCCAGGCGTGCTCGACAATCGAGTTGAACACCTTGCGCGCATCGAGCGTCACCGGCTGGCCGTCCTTGATGTAGGGCCGACGGGTGCGCGGGTCATAGAGGTTGTAGGGGACCCCGCGCTCGACCGCCTCCATGAACTCGTCGGTGACCGCCACCGAGATGTTGAAGTTCGTCACTTGCGTCAGGTCGTCTTTGCAGGCGATGAACTCCTCGATGTCGGGATGGTCGACACGCAGAATGCCCATGTTGGCGCCGCGGCGTGTCCCGCCCTGCTTGACCGCCTCGGTGGCGGCGTTGAACACCTTCATGAACGACACCGGCCCGGAGGCGACACCGGAGGTTGAGGCCACCACGGAGTTGCGCGGACGCAACCGCGAGAAGGCAAACCCGGTCCCGCCGCCGGACTTGTGGATCAGCGCGGCGTTCTTGATCGATTCGAAGATTTCTTCCATCGAGTCGCCGACCGGCAACACAAAACAGGCCGACAACTGCCCCAACGGACGCCCGGCATTCATCAGCGTCGGCGAGTTCGGCATGAACTCGCAGGCGGCCATCGCCCGGTAGAATCGCTCGGCGGTCCGTTTCACTTCCGCCTCACTGGCGCCGTAATTGGCGTCGGCAGCGGCAATCGCATTGGCGACACGCCAGAACAGCTCGGTCGGCGTCTCGACAATGCGGCCATCCCCATCCTTGATGAGATAGCGGCGCTCCAGCACCCGTACGGCGTTTTCGGCCAGCATCGGTGTTTGCTCGAACATCTGACCCTCCGACGTATCTACAACAGAGATACGCTCCCCGTCCCGCCCAAAAGACGAGACATTTACTTACTCTAGTTTTAATTCTGTTGAATTAGGCGCACCCCAACGAGCCCCTTGCGCCTTTTAACGGTCTGAATTCACCCCGGAAAGTCCTCAGGGAAAGGCACATCAACCCTGCCTGAGCGCGCCAAGCCCTCTCCCTAGCCGTCGGCGCCTCGGGGTAAGTCCAATTATCGAATTATCACGATAGGGACCGCGATGCGGTCCCGACCCTCGCTCTTTACTGATTCGCTTCGGCTCGGACTCTCCCATGAACTCCGAGTCAACGTTCTGTAGCCACATTATCCATGGTGGATATATCTGTCAATCAGATTTCGTTCACATGGCCCACAAAAATCACAATATATTGTGGTTTAATGGTTTCCAAACACATCCAGTTGTTACCGTTATCACATGCAGACGTGTCCATTGCCTACGAACTATCACAACGTGTTGTCGTTCACCGGGATTGCGCCAGAGGATTTCGAAGCGTGGTTCAAGAGTCTTAACGGCAAGGTAGCAGTGCTTACGACTCCGCAGGGCGTGCTTTGACATTTGATTCTCAGTTTCCCCGACCGAGCTCGGGACAAAACGGCCAGCGGTTCACCGCACCACTTCAACCTTCCACTTTTGGTCGTACGCTAGCCCTGGCCGGGGAGTGACCTCTTGCGCGCTCGCGAATAGTGAGTACATTTACCTTGAAGCACCAAAGGTCATAATTCGCCCGCGGGGCCTTGTTGGGAAGAAACTGAATTCCCAGCGGGCCCCGCCGGGCAACGGGTCTAACGGACTACCCTACGCAGACGTGCGCACTCTTGGCACAGCGGTTTGCCGCCAGTCCCCCTCCGAAAGTTCTCGGATTCGATGTTGTTGCCAGTGTTGCACTCCGTGTTGTTATGATGAACCGGTTGCTTTACCGAATGCCAAGGTTGAATTACAGCCATATGTCTTATTCACCTCCATGACGGACGTCCCGTCACCAGACCTTTGATGGTTTCGTGTGCCAATGACGCGTATGGCAATTCACGCCCAGATCCGATCGCTGCAATCAGGACATTGCCAGCCGCGATACAGCGATGCCACCGGGTGTGACTGGTTGCCGGAGGGATGCAGGTGGTGGAAGATGTGGCACTCTTCCAGGAAAGCTTGCCATGGCGTCTCGGTGAAAGCGAACATGAATTCCGGGTGCGTCCCGATCCATTCGCTGATACGATCGGCTAGGTTGGTGTCAGACCTGCCGACGTATTCCACATGGAAGCTGCCTGACTCGCGGCTTGACTCGCCGAGCACGAACACACCCGGCCAAGACTCATCTCGGAGCCACTCCACCGCCTTAAGGGTGAGCGTGTACGGTCCTCTGTAGCTGATCACATGCAACATGCGTACTCCTCCCTGGATAGGAAGTCCTACCCTTGCCCCCTTCAGACACGGTCTTCGCTGAGATTCAGTGCTCCGGCGGGTGCCCTTCGCCCGCCAGCGGTCCCTTATTGTGGGGCCAGATTATCGGGGTGTAAGGTAGGTGTCAATCACAAAAACCCGCCAAATTGCAAAAAAACCACAATATGTTGTGCCAAGCCGTTATGCTGGCCACGTCATCTTGTGACACACGTAACGTACTCGGCGTTATTCGTCCAAATCCACCTCACTCGCTGATGTAAGCTATTGTCTATCAATGTCTTGATTAGTCGAATCCTTGCGTCTGGCGGGATTCGGCCTCATTTGGACAACACATTCGCCGAGATCCAGTCTCCCGGACAAGGCGGTGTCGGCCAGGGGCGGGCGAATCCATCCGCAGACCTGTCACTTTAAACGGGATTTGTGCTTTGCGGGCGAGGATGCCGTGGCCGCTGCCGATAACTACCAATGGCGCGATCGCCCATCCGGTGACCGTGCGCCTGTCAAAGGACAACATGAGCGAAGCAGCCGCGAAAATCTGCCCCGGATGCGGGGCCGCCTTCACCGTCGAAGATTTGATCGAAAGTCCCGAAGTCGAACCGGTCGGCATCCAGTTTGTCGACACGAAACTTCTACACAACGTCTACTACTTTAATCATCGTGTTGCCCAATGCGGCACGACCTTCGTGGTCGCCGTGGAGTTGTTTACTCCCTTCCTGCAGGAAGAGCCGGCCCCAGAGAGTCTGGCCGGCACCGACCTCTGCGAGAACCACTGCCGCAATCTCGACGATCAATCGGAGTGCCAACAGGGGTGCCGCTACGCCTCCCACCGGCGGTTTCTGCACGTCATGAAGCAGAAGCGCGTGCCGGTGGCGCTGTAGGACCTCTACTCGTCGGGTGAGAGAACGGGTTCGGCGAGCGCCGGCTCCACCACCGCGGTGTCTGCCGCCTTCAGCGTCGCCGAACTGACAAACGCCGCGCCGACACTGGTCATCAGCAGTTTCTTGTCCCACACCAAACCGCTGCCCGCCTCGGTGTAGGTGCCGGCGCGCAGGTAGATCACGCTGCCCGACGGGGCGGCGTCGACCGCGCTGGTCACATTGGGAATGGGGAATGAGCACGTGCCGATCGGAACAATGTTGACCGGCCCGACAAAGATCATGTCGCCGCCGATGCAGGCCTCGTTGATCGGTGTCGGTTGCGGGCAGTGATCCTGGATGTCCTTGCGGTAGCGCATCACCTCGTCATAGCTGATGCAGGGAGTGCAGGGACGATCCTCCAGCGCCGCCTTGTTGGCGGTGACGGTGACATCCTCGATGTTGGCCCACTCGTTGTAGTCGAAGACTATGTCGTCGCCGGCGGGCAGGCCGCACCAGGTGCCGCCACCGCCGGGATTGTTGTAGGCGCCGTCGAGGTCGCGTGAAAACGAACCGGCAATGGCGCCATCGCAGTTCCAGTCGATCTGAATCATCCGGTTGCCGGCGGTCTCGCTGAGCGCGGTCTCATTGAGCGCGCACATGCGACCATCGGAGTAGTCGAGGTTCTTGAAGAGGTTCACCCCGGGCACAGTCAGCCCGTGGCATTCGAGATTGTTGCGCACTCCCTCCAATTGAAAGTAGTAACTCATGACGCTGGGCAGGACAAACTGCCCCGGCCCCACCGAGTCGCCGTTCATCGACCCCGAATGCGACAGCCCCAGGTTGTGCCCCAGCTCATGCACGAAAGTCCCGGCGCGGTCCCAGGGCGTTCCGACCTGGTTGGAGAAACTGCCGAGCGTGACCACAAAGTCATCCGCCAGCCCCTCCGCCAGCCCGGAACTGCCGGTGGTCGAGCCGTTCAATTGGTACTGGTGGCCGAAGATGCAATAGTGCCAGCCGCCGCCGCTGTTGTCGAAGTATGTCTGCTTGTAGGAATCAAAGCTGTTGGTCCCGACCCAGCCGAAGATCGTCTTGGGATTGTTCGGATTCTGCGGCAGGACGTTGACGTGCGGGATCTCATCATCGATGATGACATTGAGCATGATCCCGCGGCAGGCGAACATTTGCACGCCGGCGTCGATCTCCGACTGGTTGGGACGATGCGTATGCAGGATATTGTTGTTGTTGTCGCGCAGGACCATGTAGTCGATTTCGACATTGATCTGCGTCGGCACCGCGGCCCGCGCCGGCCCTATCGGCGAGAAGACCGTCACCAACAACAGACACCCGCCCAACACAGGGGTACGATACGGCATGGAATACCTCGCTTGAGAGTCGGAGAGGGGAAGTCACTCCGCGCAATCAGGAGAAATATAGTCAATGTTGCCGCCGTCGTCAAGCCAGAGCATCGAATGCTCCGGTGACCGCGAATTCCTGCAACTGGCGATCCTCCATAACCCGTGAGCGAAGCGCGCTGAGTCCGGCTGTGCTTTGTGCGGCGATCCGGCGCTATTTCGTTCGCAGTTGATCCGCCAGCAGGTGCAGGAACAGTCCCACGTCGGTCACGCAGCCGATCGCCTGGTGCGAGCCGCGGTCGGCCAGTTTAGTGACGACCGAGGGGTTGATGTCGACGCAGACGGTCTTTACCCACGAGGGCAGCATGTTGCCCACACCGATCGAATGCAGCATTGAAGAGAGCATCAGGACAATCTCGGCGCCCTCGAGATGCTTCGCGTAGGCCTCCTGGGCCGCGTTCATGTCGGTGATGACATCGGGCAGCGGGCCATCATCGCGGATCGACCCGGCCAGCACATAGGGGACCTTGTGTTTAATCAGGGCGTGCATGAGGCCCGCGCGCAGCACCCCCTTGCGCACCGCCCGTTTCAGGTCGCCGGCCAGACGGATCGCATTGATGGCGCGCATGTGATGCTGGTGGCCGTGCTCAACCGGCACGCCGGTGTCGGTGTTGATCCCCAGCGAGGTGCCATAGAGAGCGCGCTCGACATCATGCACCGCCAGCGCGTTGCCGGCCAGGAGGGCGTCGACCCAGCCACCGGCGATGATGCGCGACAGCGGCTCGACACCGCCGGTGTGGATCACCACCGGCCCGGCCACGACGATCAATTTGCCTTCGCGTTCGCGGATCCAGCGGGTGAGGTGGCTCACCACCCACTCGACCTTCTTTTCCGATGACACGTCGCTGGCCATGAAGCCGAAATCCGAACGGGCGCGGTCCTTGAATTCCGGGATGATGCGAATGCCGTCATGCCCGCAGACGATCCACTCCCCCTTTTTCACATCGCGCAGCTTGCGGCATTCGGCATGCCGCCCGTCTGCCGACACGACCACGCAGGCATCCATCCGCTGACGCGCCACCCGTCGCCAGCGGCCGGCCAGATGGATTTCGGTCGCATGGTTGGTTGTGGAATAGAACCCCTCGGGCGCGGCGCCGTCCTTGGGCGCCCGCTTGAGCGCCAGACGCGCCACCGTGTCCGTGTAAAAACCGAGATCGACCAGATTGTTGATCACCGCGTGCAGCGTTCTCTCGCTGTCGGCGCTCACTTCCAACGCCACGCGGCTGACCTCGGTGTTGGTCGCCCCCAGTTTGAATTCGCGCACGGTGAAGGTGCCGCCGCGGCGGACAATCTGATCCATCGCCTCGGACAGGGTGCCGGAATCGACCAGGTGGCCTTCGGCTTTGACGGTCGTCGAAAATCGGCTCATGGGGGCATTCTCTCCGGCTAAACCTTGGCTGAAATAGTTCGATAAACTGGATATGGGGGCGCAGGGCGCCCCGAAGTCCATCGGGCGTCGCAAGATAGCGTCCGTCACCCGGGAGAGCAATGGAAGCGGTCGATTACATCCCGCCCGGACAACTGGGCCATCACAAACACGGGGACAAGGTCCTGCAGGTGCAGACCGAATACGCCACCCGTCCGCGTCCCCGCATCACCTCCTCGGTGGTCGTCGACGGCCGCATCGTTCACAAAAACGACCGCGAGTGGTCCGACGATCTGGCTGTGCCCGAAAACCGCGAACGGCTGGAAGCCACCATCGTCGAGCAACACAGGGCGACCATGACGCTGGTGGCCGAGCGCGCCGCCGAGTTCACCAGCGGACAAGCCACGGTCACCGTGCCGTCGCAGGCCGGCTACGAGACCCCAACCTTCCGCGACACGATCGAGGAAGTCCTGCGCACGGTGCCCTACATCATGGCCTTCTGCGAATTCGATAACGAAGGCAAGGTCGTCTACCGCGCCCAGTTCCGCGACATGGTCGGCGAGTGGGACCGCGAGTTCGAAGCGCTCTCGCAGATTGTCTTCGGCATGCCGGCGGTGATCCGTGTCGGCGAGTTCCGGCAGGGGATCGTCTACTTCGGCGCTGAAAACCTGATCACCGCGCGGATCAAGGGACGCGCCTTCGGGATCATGACCGATCCCGAGGCCACCGTGGAACACCTCCGCCGCGATTTCCCCGAGTTCTTCGAGGCCGTCTACCATGCGACAGATCCTGTCTGACATCCGCGCCCTGTCGGGCGTGACCGGCGTGGCGGTGATCGCCAAACGCACCGGGAAGATCGAGCACCTGTTCCCGGCCGCCTTCAGCGACCGGCACACGCAGTACCTGCGCGACCTGGTTTCGAACACCTACCAGCGCCTGCGCGGCTTCACCCGTCTGGCGCTGCGCTTTGAGCGCGTGGTCGTGCAACTGTACAATCAGCCCGAGTTTCTGCTGTTCCTTACCACTCTGCCCGACACCGATACGCGTCAGTGCGAGCAGGTGGTCAATTCCAAGCTGGGCTCGATCGCCCGCGCGCTGGCGCAGGGGGGCGACGCGGCCGCACCGGCCGGCAGCCAGCGCGGCGGCGCCTCCACCCGAACCGCCGCCAACGGCGCTGAACCCATTCTGCGCCTGGTGACCGCCTGCGGCGCATTGACCGACCAACTGGCCGATTCGCGCGGACGGCTCCGTCTGGCCAACGACTGGCGCAAGGCCCGTGAAGCGGCCAACACCAACGGCGCCCTCGACGCCATCATGGTCGATGCCGCCGGGCGCTTGCAGGTGCGCAAGGGTCAAACGCTCGCCGGCAACGCCGCCACCATGCAGGCCATCGCCGCGATGATCGACGCGTTCCTCGAAACCCTCGAAACCCAGCGCCCGCTGGCCGAAGAGGAATTCTATGTCCTCCTGCGCCCACACCACGACTTGTTGGAGCAGGCCGGCTTCTTCATGTATCTGGAACACCGCGAACGCGGCCAATCCGCGCGTTAGGGCACAGATCCTTCGAGCACGATGCCTCGTCGCGGGCGATCAATCGCCGGCGGAAACGCGCCCGTTACGGTCATCCGCGGACCGCGGCGGCGTCACCACGGAATCTCTTTCTTATCCCGCCAGAACTTGCCGGTCGGCCCATCCTCCGGCAGTGTGGCCAGCCAGATGATGGTTTCGGCGCCCTTGACCACACTCCGTGTCGCCCTCGGTCCACCCATGCGCGTGCGCACCCACCCGGGGCAGAGCGCGTTGATCTTGATGTGAGGCCCCGCCGCCTCCGCCAGTTTGAACGTGAGGGCGTTCATTGCCGCTTTTGAAATGCAGTACGCCGCCGGTCCCTCCAGCCCTTCGCCAAAGGAGCCGGAGCCGGAGGAGACATTGACAATCCGTCCGTACTTCCGCCTCTGCATTCCCCGGATGAGGGCGCGCGACAGGCGCAACGGCCCGAAGAAGTGCGTCTCCAGGGTCTCGCGGAAATGCGCCTCCGGCGAGCTGAGCGCGGTGCCCTGCGGATAGACCCCGGCGTTGTTGACCAGCACATCGATCGCGATCCCCTGACGCTCCAGCCGGGCCAGCGCACGGTCGATGCTGCGCGGGTCGGTCACATCGAGGGTGATCAACGCCACCGGCAAGCCGCGTCGTTCCAGCTGGTCCATCGCCTTCTTGCCGAGGGTGGGATTGCGCGCCGCGAGGATGACATCCAGTCCCTTCCGGGCCAGCTGTGCGCACACCTCCAGTCCGATGCCGCGGTTGCCGCCGGTGACGAGGGCGGTCCGTTTGTCACTTGTCATGGCCATGACCTCTCGCTGTCTGTCCCATATTTCAGGCCATGATACATCGGTGTTACAAAACAAACCGCCCCGGTTTGCACCGGGGCGGCGGTGGCCAGTCGAGAGATTCGATTTGAAGAACGCCAACAACACAAATACGGTAAAGGCGGTTTAAAGCCGCATCGAGTTTTTTGTCCTCGCTACTCTGTTTGGCAGAGGTCACGGCAAGCGACTCAACCCGACTGGGGCAGCCTTCATTGGAACACTTGTAAAGGGTTCTTCAAATGCATCTCTCCGTCGGCCTCGCTTGCAATATAGATGCACGCATCGCAAAGGCAATGGCCAATTGCTGAAGAATAGTCGATGGAAAACGAAAATCAGAACAGGGTGGAATGGTCACTGGCGCGGGCAATTCTGTTATGCAGAATGACCAGAATCCATACGCACACGCCAATCGGCATCGAAGAGAATACCCAAGCCACGCCGGCCGCATACTGGTCAAAGGGGAACCTGACCCACGGCAACAGGGAAAACGCCGCAATCGTAGCCAGTGAGCCGACCCCGAAGCCGGTTGCGCCGATCCACATACGCCCGAAAAACTTTGCAAGGAAACCGGTGTAGCCGCCAAGATAGACGGCCAGCAAACCACCGATCAGACCGAGAAATCCCTGGTACTGCGGGGCAAAGGTCGTGCCAAGCGTGGGCCGCGGCGCATCAGCGAGACCACGGAATACTATGAGCCCGGTCGCGATCACGATCAACAGCACAACAAGATATCCGACGCCGCCCCACAACGCGATTTTCATTCTGCGTCCCATGGGTCCTCCTGTGATCAGCCTCAATACTCCAATGCTCTTACGGATGAGGTCGGTCGGGGTTTCCTCTTGTCGTCATCTCTCAAGTCGAGAAGCCGTTCCGCACGCGACGCGCTGTTGTTGGCTAATCCTTAAAGAGGTTATCGAAGTCATTCTTGGAATTCTTTGACTTCGAGGCCGGTCCAAAGCCGGCGGGACGGAAGTAGTCGCAGGCGTTGGCAGCTTCCTTGTCCGCCTGCAGATCGGCTTGCGGCTCGCGGCACTGATTCGGCGCGAACTCATCGAAGAATTGGCAGTTGCGGCAGCAACGCAGCCACGCCGCGCACTTTTCGCATTCCTGGCCGCGCGCAATCTTGCCGTCGAACTCATACGGTTCACCGCAACTCCAGCAATGGGGACGGCCAGTATCCATTCTGCCACAGACTAACGAATCTGCCCGACCGGGGTCAAGCCATCTGGCAATCCGCTGACAAAGCGATTGATTCACCCCGATGCGACCGTCTTAATTGTTGCGATGGTTCAAGTTGCAAGATCGACTTTTGCCCTGCGCCGCGAGATGGTCGACATCGGCCGTCGCCTCTACGACCGCGGGCTGGTGGTCGCCGCGGAGGGGAACCTGTCCGCCCGTCTGCCCGACGGCAACATCCTCATCACGCCGGCGGGATTCTGCAAAGGACGCATGAACCCTGAGGACATGGTTGTCATCACGCCCGAAGGGAAAAAGACCCAGGGCGGCAACCGCCCCAGCACCGAATACGGCATGCATCTGACCGTGATGCGCAGGCGCCCCGATGTCATGGCGGCGGTGCATGCCCATCCGCCGTATGCCACGGCCTTCGCCGTCGCCGGCATCCCGTTGGCCGATTGCATCCTTCCCGAAGTGGTGGCCACGCTCGGCGCCGTGCCGCTGGCCGAGTATGCCACGCCGTCGACCCCGCAGGTGGGCGCGTCGATCGAGGGATATCTCGATAAGTTCGATGCCTTTCTTTTGAAGAATCACGGCGTATTAACACTGGGGCCCGACCTGGAGTCGGCATTCCGTAAGATGGAGACCGTCGAGCGCTTCGCGATGATCGTGCATCTGGCCCGCAGCCTCGGCGCGGTGGATGAATTGACGTGCAAGCAGGTCGATGAACTCCTGGCCTTGTCGCAGAACCTGCACTCGCGGTTTGCCGGCGCCGCCGCTCCGGTCTGCGGACGCTGCCAAGTGGGTACCACGTCGGGGACGGACGGAAAATCGCCGGGATATGGCGGCTGAGTTGTGAGCATTGGACGACGCATCTTTCTGGATCGGACCGACCGTCTGCAGCGACTGGCGGTCCCCTCGCAGGACCTGGCACGCATCGCCGGGCGGTTACGCCGCCGTGGCGTCGAGATTATCGATCTGTCGCGTGTCGCCGTCGGCAATCCAATCAGCGCGATGGGAATTGATGTTGCCGGATGGCAACCGGCCACACCGGAGCAACTCGCCGCGCTGCGGGAGGCGGCCGCGCACTGGTACGAGCATCGTTTCGGCGTCACGCTCGACCCCGAATCCGAGATCACCTTCGTTCCCAATGCCGTCATCGGCATGACGCTGCTCTCGCTGTCGTTTGTCGAGGCGGGGGACATGGCGTTGCTGCCCGATCCGGGCGCGGCGTTTTACCGCGGCGCCATCGTGATGGCCGGCGGCGGCGCGGTTCCCTACCATTTGAGCGACGCCAACGCCTACCGCCCGCGTTTCGCCGCGCTGGCCGAACGGCTGGTCGGACGGACCCGGTTGATTGTGCTGTCCTATCCGCACAACCCCACCGCCGCCCAGGCCGATGATGCGTTGTTCGCCGAAGCGGTGGCCTTCGCGCGCAAGCACCAGACTCTGGTTGTCTCCGATGCCGCCTTTGCCTTCCCCTATGACGCGCAGACACGGCCCCCGTCGTTTCTGTCGGCGTCGTACGCCACCGGCGTCGGCGTCGAAATCGCCGCGCTCGACACCAATTTCGGCCGTTCTGACTTGCCGCTGGCGTTGTTGGCCGGCAATCGTGAGGCGGTCTCGGCGGTCGCCTTCCTGACCGAAGCGGGGCGCTGGTCGTTGCCGCAGGGAATGGTAAGCGCCGCCTGTCGGTTGCTGCTTCAGGGGGATGCGCCGATCCGCGCGCGGCTTGAGCGACTGGCGCCATCGCATCGCCTGCTCCGCGAGATGATGAGCGAACTGGACTGGGAGCCATCGGCGGCGACGATCTCCCCCTATCTCTGGGTGCGGGTGCGCGCCCGGGTGGGAGCCGAGGCCTTCTGCCGCCGGCTTTTGCGCCGCACCGGCGTCCTCGTTGCGCCGGGCACCGATTTCGGCGAAGGCGGCGAAGGGTACATCCGCGTCACCATTCCCGAGGACACGGCGCTGGCGCAGAAGGTCGTCGACCGCTGGCGCCGCCATGTCCGCATCTATCAGCGCCGCCTGCCGCGCCCGCGCCACATCGGCGCGCGTCTGCGCCGTCAACCCGAAGAGGAATAGGACCGCCTGTGGCCACCATCCGCCTGCACAACATGACCTTCTACGGCTACCACGGCGTCTCGAAGGCCGAACGCGAAACCGGGCGCCGTTTCGAGGTCGATTGCGAGCTGGACATCGACATCGCCCGCGCCGCCCGCAGTGACAAACTAGCCGACACCAAGAACTACACCCGCGTCTACGCGGTGGTGGAGGAGATTGTCGGGCGCAACCGCTTCAACCTCCTCGAGACCGTGGCCACACGAATCGCCACCAAGCTGCTCGCTGATTTCAAGCCGAAGCGGGTGGTCGTGCGGGTGCGCAAGCGCATCCCGCCGATTCCCGGCAACCTCGATTACATCGAAGTCGAATACGATTCGGCGCATGACAAGCCCGTCGCGCCCCGTCAGCGCAAAGGGTCATGATGGAGCCCGCCCACCCCTGCTTCCGGCCCAGCCGTGTCTTCGTCGGCGCCGGCTCCAATCTCGGCGACCGCATGGGATGCATCGCTGAAGCGGCGCACCGTCTGCAGGACACCGCCGGCATCCGCACACTGCGCTGTGCCCCGATCTACGAGACACGCCCGGTCGGACCGGCCGGACCGGACAACTTCTTCAACACCGTCTTCGCTCTGGAGGTCTGCCTCTCCCCGGTGCAATTGCTGGCGGTCCTGCAGGAGATCGAGATCGCGCTGGGGCGCTCCCCCGCTCCGGCCGGGGCAAAGGCCGGCGCACGGATCGGTGCGCGCACCATCGACCTCGACATCCTGCTGTATGATGATCTGGTCTTCCAGAACGATGCGCTGGTCGTGCCGCATCCCTTCATGCACCAGCGCGAGTTTGTTCTGCGCCCCCTCTGCGACCTGGACGCCGAACAAACCCATCCGGAGCTGGGGCTGTCGATGCGGGAACTGCTTGCGGCGCTGCCGCCGTCTGACCAGATTCTCGGCGTGGTGGCCGGCGCCTTGCCAACGACGTACGCGCCCCGGACCTGACCATTCCCGATGACCGCGCCTCCCAACCGCCGCCTCATCGCCATCGAGGGACTCCCCGGCTCGGGACACACCGAGTTTGCCCAATGGATCGGCGACCAGCCCGGCTGGTACGCCGCCTGCGCCGAGGAACCGGTGACGCTGGCCGGCGGACGCGCGTCGCATCTCTCGTCGCTCCTGCAGATTCTGATCGACCGCTACGATTGGGCGCATGGCCTGATCGGCACCGACCTGTTCCGCGAGCAGATTGTCACCGACTACATCTTCGAGACCCATCGACTCTGGGCCCGGGCGCTGTTGGCCGAGAAGGATTGGACGCTCTACCAGAAGATCGCCGCCGTGATTGTCCCGCCGCCGGTGACGCTGGACCTGGTTGTCTACCTGCAGGGACCGGAAGAAGACCTGGTGGAGACACTGCGTGCGCTGGACAAGAATGTCGATCCGGCGCGTTGGCGCGATCTGATCGCCTTCTTCAATCACCACTTCTTCGCGTATGACACCGCGCCGCTTCTGGTGGTGCGCACCGCCTCGACGTCCTGGCTGGCGTCGGACAAGGCCAAAAACGCCCTCTTCGAGCGGATTCTCGGCACACGCGGCGCCAAGACCTACCTCATGGGCGAGGCCGACTCCTGGGCCGGCGGCCAACCCACCGCCGATTGATTTACCCCCCGGCAAATCGTAGATTCCCCTCGTATTCCGGGTGCAGGAGGATGCGAGGCGGATCATGTCGACTGTATCACCGCGACAGGCGGGAATCGCCGCCGGCAAGGCAAAGGGCATGTTGAGCGACAAGCCGGTCACCGTGACCGATATCGTGCGCATGAAGAAAGCCGGGCATCCGATCGCGATGCTGACCGCCTATGATTATTTCACGGCGCGTTTCCTCGATGAATGCGGCCTGGACGGTGTCCTCGTCGGCGATTCGGCCAACATGGTCTTCTATGGCGAGGAGACCACGCTTTCGATCACGGTCGATCAGATGATCTACCATACCCGCGCCGTGGCGCGCGCGGTCCGGCATGCGCTGGTCATCGCCGACATGCCCTTTATGTCCTACCAGGTGAGTGCCGACGAGGCGTTGCGCAATGCCGGGCGTTTCCTCAAGGAAGCCGGAGCGGCCGCGGTCAAACTCGAGGGCGGGTTGCCCATGGCGCCGACGGTCAAGCGCCTAATCGAGGCCGGCATCCCGGTCATGGGCCACATCGGCTTGGTGCCGCAGTCGGTGCACCGGTTCGGCGGCTATTCGGTTCAGGGGAAATCCGATGAGGGGCGTCAGTACCTCATGGAGTCGGCGCAGGCGCTGGCCGAGGCCGGCTGCTTTTCCATCGTGCTGGAGAGTATTCCGGCGGGTCTGGCCGCGGAGATCAGCCAGGCCATCGAAATTCCCACCATCGGTATCGGCGCGGGAGTCGGATGCGACGGCCAAATCCTCGTCACCAATGATCTCCTTGGGCTCTTCCCCGATTTTCGTCCGAAGTTTGTGCGGCGGTATGCGGAGTTGTCGACGGCGATGAAGGACGCCTTCACGCGCTACCGCGACGATGTCCGCGCGCGCAGATTCCCCGGTCCGGACGAATCGTATTAGGCGCTACGCCTTTCTTCCCGCGACATTGGAAATTCAGACACTTGCTCCTGCGGTCCGGGCCCCCGCTTCCGCGGGGGCGATGTGGTATCTCCGCCGGTCGCGCACGAGGAATGGGCGTTGAAGTCTTGGTTTCCGCGTCAGCCAGTTTCCAGGTAGCGCACTCAGGCCCGATTCCCCGCTACGCCTCTTCCACCAACACGCGATTGCGCTCCAGGCGCAAGGTCCACACGACGCCAATCGCGATCGGAATGGCGCCGAGATACGCCCACGGGCTTGGAAATTCCGACAGGACCAGCGCGGCCAGGACGGTGGCTACCAGAGTCTCTCCGCCCAGGATCGTGGTCGCCACCGCATGCGCCGAAAACTCGCGCAATGATCGGTTGTAAAGCGTGTGCCCGATCACCGAGGGCCCCAATCCGGCGACGATGATCCAGAACCAGGATGTCTCCGGCAACCCGGACAGCGGCGTGTCGATAAGGACGGCGAAGAACCCCAGCGCGACAGCCGCGGTGCCATAGGCGACCAGCACATATCCAAGCGTCGAGACCGTACGGCGCACCTGGCGGCCGACCACCATGTAGGATGATGCCATGACGGCGCCGACCAACGCCAAAAGATCGCCTTTTGTCCCGCCCGGTTCAGGATTGCCGCCGGAAATGATGACAACACCGACCAACGCCAGGCCGATGGCCATGAAGGTCGCCGCATGCACGCGCTCGCGCAGGTACCAGATGCCGAGGAGCGCGGCCCAGATCGGCTGGGTGGTGACGATGATGACCGAATTGGCCACCGATGTGTAGTCCAACGAAGTGATCCAAGTCGCAAAATGCACCGCCAGCAGCACACCGGCGGCGACCGAACGCCAAAACGCCTGCTTATCAATGCCGACCAGGTCGCGTCCGCCGCGCGCAATCACAATCCCGCCGATGGCCAGCGTGGCGGTGACCATGCGGTAGAAGGCCACGGTGATCGGCGGGG
>DATMBC010000079.1 GCA_035559435.1 bacterium | reverse complement strand
CGCCGCTGTCAGATCCAGTCCTTCGACGATGACCCTCCCCGCCGAGGGTGTGTCCAGCCCCGCCAGCAGATTCAGAAGCGTCGACTTCCCCGAGCCGGAAGCCCCGACCAGCGCCAGGATTTCACCCCGTGCCAGGGTGAGATTGACGCCATCCAGCGCGCGCACCTCGGACTTGCCGCGGCGATAGTAACGGCACAGATCGGCGGCGGTGATCCAGTCCACGGGGAAATCTCCGTGTCCTTGGACGAGCGCGCACCTGAAAAGTTCAGGGCTGTTTGGGTTTCGTGACAGCCCGCCCGCCGGCTTCACGTTCCAGCAACGCGCGCTTGCGTTCCAGCCCCCAGCGGTAACCATGCAGCCGCCGGCCGGCGCCGACCGCCCGGTGGCAGGGAACCACCACCGCCAGATGGTTGCGCGCGCAGGCGCGTCCCACCGCCCGCGCCGCCCTGGGATGGCCGATCGATGTTGCGATCTCGCTGTATGTGCGAGTGACGCCCGCGGGAATGCGCCGCAACGCTTCCCAGACCCGCAGCTCGAAGGCGGTGCCGCGCAGGTCCAAAGGCAGCGTGACCGCCTGCCCCGGCTCCCGCACCAGCGCGACCACCTTGCCGACCAGGTCGCCCATCCGCGGATCGCGGGCGGCCAATCTCGCCAGGGGATAGCTTGCGCGCAGACGTTCCGTCAACGCGTCGGCGTCATCTCCCAGCCAGACTTCACAAAGCCCGCGCGCAGTCGCCGCCACCAGCACATAGCCGAGCGCGCAGCGACGCACCGCATAGCGGACGACTTCCTCCGCTCCCCCGGCCTTGAGCCTGCCCGGCGTCATGCCCATCCGTACGGCGGCCGTCTCGTAGAAACGGCCGTTGGAACTGAATCCCGCATCGTAGAGCGACGCGGTCACCGATTCGCCCCCGCGCAACGACGCCTTGGCGCGATCAATCATCAGTTGCGCGCGAAACTGACGCGGTGTCGCGCCGACCAGGCGATGAAACATGCGGTGAAAGTGAAACTCACTCATTCCGGCGGATTGCGCCAGCTCCGCCAGAGTCGGCATGCGCTCGGCGTCGCGGATTTGTTGCGTCGCGCGGGCGATGGCGTCGGCATGACGACGTCCGTACGCGTCATCTTCCGGATGGCAGCGGCGGCAGGCGCGGAAGCCGGCACGACGGGCGGCCGCGGGCGTGTCATAGAAACCGACGCGCTCCCGGCGCGGACGACGCGAGGGACAGGTCGGACGACAGAAGATACCGGTGCTGGTCACCGCGAAGACAAACTGCCCGTCGGCGGACGGATCGCGCGCAAGCACCGCCTCCCAACGGGCCGCGTCGGTACGGTATCTCTCAACAGACTGAGCCGTCATTGGTTCTCCCGGTCGCGGCGTTCGACCCTCAGTTGGTAGCAGCCAACCTCGGAGTTGCGAATATGTACGTAGGCAACTTGCTGCTCGGCGAAGATTTCATCCAGGGCCGTTTCCACCCGGCCGTCGTTCACGTACACCTGCGCCAGCAGACGCCGTCCCGCGGCGTAACCGTTCAACGTCATCGGATGCGCGCGCAATTGCGCCGGAAACCCGGCGCGCTCATCATACCGCGCGCATGGTTCCGCATGGATGAATACCGGCCCGGGCAGGGGCAACGGTTCCAGTCCATGGAAGGGATCGAAGGTGAACAGAATCCGTTCATCGGCGCCCTCGACAAAGGATCGCAGGCAATGCCGGCACGGGCCGAATCCAGTCGCGACCTCGCGATGTGCGGGATGCCCGTAGCCCGGCGCGCGCATGGTGGCACGAACCTGCTCGGCGGTCCGACTGGGGATGGCAATGTACTTGTACTGATCCATGGTTCTCCTTTCGTCTCGTCTTCGCTTCCATGATCGGCCACCGGCCCGTCCGGCACACTCCGCCGCTTGCTTTCAAAGTGATTTTCCTCCCGCACCCGCAGTGCAAAAGTCCCCAATGTGGACATTTTATTCCGGGTGGCCGGACCGATACAGTTATCCACACTGACTCTGAGCGCGGTTCGGATTGGCTTTGTGGGGCGGGTTGTGGTCACAAATCAATTCCGTCTTGACTTGCTGGCCGCAAGCCCGACATATTCGGGCTTCGTTTTGGCCGGAGTTTGCGAAATGGTTCACAAAGCCGCAGACTGCCGGAAAAACGATCTGAGAGCGGCTGTTGAAGTTCGACTCTCCTGAAAAGGCCGGGCGGTGGTTGCGCCCCATCGGGCTTCTGACCGCCATCCCGTTTGTCCTGCTGTTTGGTCCGCTGATCGGGTATTTCATCGGCGACTGGCTGGACAAGAAACTCGGCACCGCGCCCTGGCTGATGGTGCTGTTCATCGGCCTCGGCTTTGTGGCTGCCGGACGCGAAGTCTGGGGCCTGATCAAACGCGCCGCGCGCGAAACCGACGAGACCGATCGCGATCGCCCATGAGTCTGGAGTTTCTCAAACGGATTTGGAAGGCCACGCTCGTGGTGGGGGTGATCGTTTCCGCCTTCACCGCCGTTTACTACGACATGATGTTTGCCGCCGGGGTGTTTGTCGGCTGCCTTTGGGGTGTAGCCAATTTCATCGCGCTGATCGCCGTCCTGACCGCGTTTGTCACCCCGGACAAAGTCAATCGTCAGCGCGCCCTCTGGCTGGCCGCCATCAAGTTTCCGGTTGTCTACGGGATCGGCTACCTGATTTTGCGCAGCGGCTGGTTTGCGCCGGTGGCGCTCCTGGCCGGATTCTCGCTTTTGTTCACAGTCACCCTGCTCAAGGCGCTGGGACGCGCTTACCTGAAGCTCGATGAGCGTCGCGCCGATGTCCATCCGGCGGCCCATCCATGACCCTCCCGGCGCTCCCAGCGATGCTGTATCCGCTTCTGGCCACCGCCGCCGAACACGGCGCTGAAGGCGGGGCGCAGCCGTCCGGCGCGCCGGTTCTGCCCAATCTGGTGACGATCATCGCCGCCCGCGCCCATGGGCCGTTGGGTGAATTCCTGCATCACTTCGAAAACGTGATCTACGCGTTTCTGGTTGCCATCCTGCTTTCGCTTCTGGCCTGGCGCGCTTCGCGCAACCGGCAGATGGTCCCCGGGCCGCTGCAAAACCTGTTCGAAATGCTGGTCAGCGGACTCGACAACTTCTTCGCCGGCATTCTCGGGCCGCAGGGACGGCGCTTTACGCCGTTTCTCGGCACGCTGTTCATCTACATCTGGTGCATGAACCTCTTCGGACTGATCCCCGGCATGATGTCGCCGACCGGCGGTCCCAATGGCATCAACACCACCATCGCGCTGGCGATCTGTGTCTTCCTGTATGTGCAATACGCCGGCCTCAAGAAGCTGGGCTTCGGCGGTTACTTCTTCCACCTGATGGGCTCGCCGCGCGACGCGATCTCGTGGGTGCTGGTGCCGCTGAACCTGCCGATTCACGTCATCGGCGAACTGGCCAAGCCGCTGTCGCTCTCGCTTCGTCTCTTTGGCAACATCACCGGCGAGGATGTGCTTCTGGCGGCCTTCCTCGGGCTGGGGGTCACGGCGATTTCCTTCCTGCATGTGCCGGTGGGAATCCCGCTCCATCTGCCCTTTATGTTCCTGGCGCTTTTGACCGGCACGATCCAGGCGCTGGTGTTCACCCTGCTGTCGACCGTCTACTTCTCGATGATGGTCGCCGAACACGAGGAGCATCACTAAATCGCTCGGTCTGATTGGAATTGTCGAACGAATAACCGGAACCACTACGGAGGAGCACTACCATGACTTTCCAAACCGCATTGTCCTTCGCGCTGCCGTTCGGCCTGGCCGTGGCGGCGCTGGGTTCGGCGCTGGGCCTGGGCAAGGCCGTGGCCGCCGCGATGGACGCCATGGGCCGTCAGCCCGAAGCCGCCGGCAAGATCCAGACCGGCATGATCATCGGTTGCGCGCTGATCGAGGCGCTGACCATCTACGCGCTGGTGGCGTTCTTCATTCTTCAGGGACGCATCGCGTAAGACCCGCCGCAGGCGGCGGGGTCAATTCGGGCGCGCCGGGGCTGGTCCCGGCGGGCGGCGTATTGTCCTGAACACCAAAGGACACCAGTGAGATGAACGTCGATATCATTCAGATCATTACCCACCTCATCGGGTTTCTGATCGTCCTGTGGATCCTGAAGAAGTACGCGTGGAAGCCCTTCCTCGACACGCTGGAGGCGCGGCGCGCGCAGATCCAAAGCGACTTCGACGCCGCCGCCGCCAAACGGCGTGAGGCGGAGGAGGCCGCGGCCCAGTACGCCGCCCACCTGAAGGATATCGAGAGCGAAAAGCGCGCCCGCATTCAGGAGGGCGTCGCCGAAGGACGCAAGATCGCCGAGGAAATCCGTGAGGAGGCCCGCAACGAGGCCAGGAAGATCCTCGACAAGGCGCGTGAGGACGTGCAGCGCGACATCGCCAAGGCCCAGGTCGAACTGAAGGACAAGATCGTCAGTCTCACCCTGGCCGCCACCGAGCGGGTCGTGCGCCAATCCCTCGACGCCGAGGGCCACCGCCGTCTGGTGGCGAATTTCATCGACGAGCTCGAACGGGCCAACCCGGGACGGAACAACTAAATGGAAGTCCGCATCGCCAGGAAATACGCCCGGGCCCTCTTCGCGCTGGCCACTCGCAACCGCGTGGAAGAGGCGGTCTGGGCCGACCTGTCGGCCCTGGCCGAGGTTCTGCGCGCCGACCGCCGCCTGCTCAAGGTGCTGGCCGCGCCGCAGATCCCCGACGAGGACAAGCGGACGCTGGTGCGCACCGTGATGGCCGGCGCCCACGAATCCGTGCTGCACTTTTTGCTCTTCGTCATCGACAAGGGACGCACCGAGCACATTCCCCGCATCATTGACCTGTACGGGGCCATGCTCGACGAGTCCCGCGGCATCCTCGAGGCCGAGATCACCAGCGCCGTGCCGCTGCGCGACGATGAAATCCGCCGCATCGTGGCCCGGCTCGAGGCAACCACCGGCAAGACCATCCGTCACCGCGACAAAATCGACCCCGCCATCCTGGGCGGCGTCGTCGTCATTGTCGGCGGCGAAATCATCGACCATTCCGTGCGTCACGATCTGCTGCGCCTGCGCGAGACGCTGCGGGCGCTGAAAGTGCATCAGGCCGCGTAAGGGAGAGACAATGGCTTTAAGGCCCGAAGAAGTGTCATCGGTCATCGCCAAAGAGATTGGCCAATACCAGAGCAAGCTTGAGATGGAGTCGGTGGGCACCGTGCTCCAGGTCGGCGACGGCATAGCCCGTGTCTGGGGACTCGAAGACGCCATGATGTCCGAACTGGTGACCTTCCCCGGCGACATCATGGGCTTGGTCCTCAATCTGGAAGAGGACAACGTCGGCTGCGCCATCTTCGGCTCCGACCGCCACATCAAGGAAGGCGACACCGTGCGCCGGACCGGACGGGTGGCTTCGGTGCCTGTCGGCGACGCGCTCATCGGCCGCGTGGTCA
Source organism: bacterium (assembly GCA_035559435.1). Taxonomy (NCBI): domain Bacteria; species bacterium. The sequence continues at coordinate 18,570 of DATMBC010000079.1, read as the reverse complement.
ACCCGCTCGGCCAGCCGCTGGACAACAACGGCCCGATCGTGACCGACCAGTTCCGCAATCTCGAGGTCAATGCGCCCACCGTGATCGACCGTCAGCCGGTGAAAGAGCCGGTGCAGACCGGCCTGAAGGCGATCGACTCGATGATTCCGATCGGACGCGGCCAGCGCGAACTGATCATCGGCGACCGCCAGACCGGCAAGACCGCCGTCGCCGTCGACACCATCATCAATCAGCGCGACACCGATATCTTCTGCATCTACGTTGCCGTCGGCCAGAAGGCCTCCACCGTCGCGCAGGTGGTTGAGATCTTCCGCAAGCATGGCGCCATGGACTACACCACCGTGGTCGTCGCCTCGGCGACCGATCCGGCGCCGCTGCAGTTCATCGCCCCCTACGCCGGTGTGACCATGGGAGAGCACCTGATGGTGCAGGGCAAGCACGTGCTCTGCGTCTACGATGACCTCTCCAAGCACGCGGTCGCCTATCGCCAGTTGTCGCTGCTCCTGCGCCGCCCGCCGGGACGCGAGGCCTATCCGGGCGACGTCTTCTACCTGCATTCGCGCCTGCTGGAACGCGCGGCGAAGTTGTCCGATGAGAAGGGCGGGGGATCGCTCACCGCGCTGCCGATCATCGAGACCCAGGCCGGCGACGTGACCGCCTACATTCCGACCAACGTGATTTCGATCACCGACGGGCAGATTTTCCTCGAAAGTGACCTGTTCTACTCCGGTGTGCGCCCCGCGATCAACGTCGGTATCTCCGTGTCGCGCGTGGGCGGCAACGCCCAGACCAAAGCGATGAAGAAGGTGGCCGGTTCGCTGCGTCTCGATTTGGCGCAGTACCGCGCCCTGGCCGCCTTCGCGCAGTTCGGCTCCGATCTCGACGAAGTCACCCGCCGGCAGTTGACCCGCGGCGAACGCATGGTCGAATTGCTCAAGCAGGGGCAGTATGTTCCGATGCCGGTCGAGGATCAGGTGATCGTGATTTGGGCGGCGGGGAAGGGGTATCTCGACGAAATCCCCGTGGCCGCCGTGAAGAAGTACGAAAGCGAGTTTTTGGCCTTCATGAAGAAGGAGTACCCCGACGTCGGCCACACCATCAAGACCAAGGGTGCGTTGTCCGACGATTTGGAGGCCAAATTGAAAGATGCCTGCGTCAGGTTCCGCGGCATCTTCAAGCCGTAACGGCCGCGCTCGGGAGGGTCAGGCGGGGTTGGCCCGCTATGGGATTGGAAGCTGCCGGGCGGGCATTGCCCGCCGCTTGGTGAGTAAAAAACGCGGCTCAAGAGCCGCTTCTACGAACGGGTTGGACAGGTAAGATGCCATCGTTGCGCGACATCAAACGCCGGATTCGCTCGGTCAATTCGACCAAGCAGATCACCAAGGCCATGGAGATGGTCTCGGCCGCCAAACTGCGCAAGGCGCAGACACGCGCCGAGAAGGCGCGCCCCTACGCTGAAAAGCTGGAGCTGATCCTGGCCAATCTCTCGCGCGCGGCGGTCCAGCCCGGCGGCGGCATCCTGCATCCATACTTCGCCGCCCGTCCTGTACGGAAGACAACCTACGTGCTGATCACCGCCGACCGCGGTCTCTGTGGATCATTCAACGCCAATTTGATCCGGCGCGCCTCGCAGGCGCTGCGCCGCCATGAGCCGGGGACCGCCGAGTTGGTCTGCATCGGCAAGCGCGGCAACGATTGGTTCAAGAAGCGCTCCACCCCGGTTATCGCGGCCCATCTGGACTTTGGCGGCAACATGGACCTGGCGCGGGTCAAGCAGATCACCAACGACCTGACCCAGCGCTTTGTCACCGGCCAGACCGATGCGATCCAGCTGATCTACGCGCGGTTTATTTCGACCGCGCGCAGCGAAGTCACCATCGCGCCGTTTCTGCCGATTGTGCCCGGCGACCAGGCCGGGACAACCGTGGCCGATTACATCTTCGAGCCCGATCCGGTCGCCATCTTCTCCGACCTGATGCCGCGCTACGCTTCCACCGTCATCCAGACCGCGCTTTCGGAGTCGTTTGCCTCCGAGCACGCCGCCCGGATGCTGGCAATGGGCGCCGCGACCAAGTCGGCCGGCGAGATGATCGATTCGCTGACCTTGCAATTCAACAAGGCGCGCCAGGGCGCCATCACCAAGGAACTGCTCGACATCGTCGGCGGCGCCGAAGCGATCAAGTAGCGATATGATTCCCTGGCACGACCACTCCGCCTGCCCGCATAGGGGCGTATTGCATACGCCCCTTCGCACAGTTGGCGGAACGGGCGAATGCAATTCGCCCCTACGACTCCGAATCAATTGAATCGATGGTTCAGATTGCTGACACTGATGGCACGAACGCACGCGAAGGGATAGAGAGGATCAACGCATGGCAGGCGAAAACTGGGGCAAGGTTGTTCAGGTCATCGGACCCACGGTCGACTGTGAATTCCATTCCGACCATCTGCCCAACCTGTTAAACGCAATCACCGTGGTCGACAAGGAGCGCGGCATTGATCTGACGCTCGAGGCGGCGCTGCACATCGGCGACAACGTCGTGCGCTGCGTGGCGCTGGCCTCCACCGACGGCCTCGTGCGCGGCATGAAGGCGCTCGATACCGGCCGTCCGATCGCCGTTCCGGTCGGCGAGCAATGCCTCGGACGCATCTTCAACCTGCTGGGCACGCCAATCGACGGCAAGGGGCCGTTGCCGCCCAATGCGCGCCGCGATCCGATTCACCGCCCCGCCCCGTCGCTGGCCGACCAGTCCACCGAGACCGAGATTCTCGAGACCGGCATCAAGGTCATCGACCTGCTCGAACCCTACTCCAAGGGCGGCAAGGTCGGCCTCTTCGGCGGCGCCGGCGTCGGCAAGACCGTCATCATTCAGGAACTCATCCGCAACATCGCCACCGAGCACGGCGGCTATTCGGTCTTCTGCGGCGTGGGCGAACGCACCCGCGAGGGCAACGACCTCTACCGCGAAATGACCGAGTCGGGCGTGATCAAGAAGACGGTGATGGTCTTCGGCCAGATGAACGAGCCGCCGGGCGCGCGTCTGCGCGTCGGCCTGACCGGCCTGACCATGGCCGAGTACTTCCGCGATGAGGCGCATCAGGATGTCCTCATCTTCATCGACAACATCTTCCGCTTCACGCAGGCGGGTTCGGAGGTCTCGGCGCTGCTCGGACGCATGCCGTCGGCGGTGGGATACCAGCCGACACTGGCCACCGAAATGGGCGCGTTGCAGGAACGCATCACCTCGACCAAGGCCGGTTCGATCACCTCGGTGCAGGCGATCTATGTGCCCGCCGACGACCTGACCGACCCGGCGCCGGCGACTGCGTTCACGCACCTCGACGCGACCACCGTGCTCTCGCGCCAGATCGCCGAGCTGGGCATCTACCCGGCGGTCGACCCGCTCGATTCGACCTCGCGCATCCTCGATCCGCACATCGTCGGCGAGCGCCACTACCGCGTCGCCCGCGCCGTGCAGAACATCCTCCAGCGCTACAAGGATCTGCAGGACATCATCGCCATCCTCGGCATGGAGGAACTCTCCGAGGACGACAAGTTGATCGTCTCGCGCGCCCGCCGCATCCAGCGCTTCCTCTCGCAGCCGTTCTTCGTCGCCGAGGCGTTCACCGGACGCACCGGCCGGTATGTGAAGCTCGAGGATACGATCCGCGGCTTCGAGGAGCTGGTCTCCGGCAAGCACGACGATGTCCCCGAGCAGGCCTTCTATATGGTCGGCTCGATCGAAGAGGCGCTGGAACAGGCCGAAAAGATGAAGTCGGAGGCGGCCTGACGCTCAATCGGGCGTCGCCGTCCTATTGGACCTATTACAATGGCATCCTTTCATCTTTCGATTGTCACCCCGGAGGAGACTGTCTTGGAAGAGACGGTCACTTCGATCATTGTGCCCGGCGCCAAGGGGTATTTGGGGGTGATGGCCCACCATGCGCCGCTGATTTCGCCGTTGGTTCCGGGGAAACTCACCATCGTCATGGCCAACGGCAATGAGCGCATCATGGCGGTTTCCGGCGGGTTCATCGAAGTGGCGAACAATCGCGCCACGATCTTGGCCGACGCCGCCGAATTGGCCGACGCCATCGACCGCCAGCGCGCCCAGGCCGCGCTGGACCGCGCGCAGAAACGGCTCCGTGATGCGGCGCAGGGCGACCAAGCGTGGGACATCGACCGCGCCACCGCCGCGTTCCACCGCGCTAAAAATCGGCTGCGCATCATCGATGAGGTTCCGGTCCGCTCTCATTGACGGGGGCGCCGCGGACCGAACCATTCGATGCGCGCAGGGTATAAATGCGGTGCCGTGACTTGATGGCCCCCGATTTCCAATGAAAACCCAAGGAGGATTGTCCATGAGAGGTTCGCATCGCTGGTCGACGCTGGTCTGTTCCGTCGCCACGCTGTCGTTGACGTCCCTGGCGCTCCTGGCCGGCCCGGTCGCCGCCCAGGACAACAAGACGGCCCCCGCCGAATCGCGCGAGGTCAAACCCAAACCGGAGGTGGCGGTGGATCCCGCAGCGCCGTACAAGCACATCACATTCGCCAAGGGCGAAAAGCCGCGTGTCGTCGTGGAGACCACCATGGGCAAGATGGTCCTCGAGCTGTGGCCCGATGTCGCCCCCAAGCACTGCCAGAGCTTTGTCTATCTCGTCGGCAAGCACTACTACGATTCGGTGTCGTTTCACCGCATCATCCCCGGTTTCGTGATCCAGGGCGGCGACCCGCAGGGCACCGGCATGGGCGGCCCGGGCTACACCATCCCCGCCGAGTTCTCCGACACGCTCAAGCACGATCTGGGCATTCTCTCGATGGCGCGCACGCCCGATCCGAACTCGGCGGGCTCGCAATTCTTCATTTGCCTTTCGCGCGAGCGCACCAAGAACCTCGACAAGCAGTACACCATCTTCGGCAAGGTGGTCGAGGGTCTCGACGTGGTCGAGGCGATCGGCAAGGTCAAGACCGGGCCCGGCGACCGTCCGGTGACCCCCGTGTTGATGACCAAAGTCTACATGGAACCAAAGGGCTAATCGGCCTTCCGCGTTCATTCTCAAAGGGCCGTCCCTGCGCTCCAGGGACGGCCTTTTGCTTGAGCGTTGCCGACGATTTGTTATCGTCGAAGCGATGCGCGTCGGCCGGGCGCGGCGCCTGGGGTAGAAAGGTGTTGCCGCCGGCGCATCAACGGGCTTGATTGGCCCCGGTAGCGTCAGGGCAGGGCAGAGGAGACCGAAGGAATGAGACTCACCAAGCGTAGTTGCACGTGGTTGACCCTTGTCGGCATCATGGCCGCAGTCTTCGTCGGATCGACGCCGCATGCGGCACGGGCGCAAAGCGATCCGGTGACTGACAGCATCAAGCAGGCCGAGGCGCGCAGGGCCATGGAGGCCGAGGCCGATTCGGCGCGACGGGCCGCCGACAATGTCGCCGCCCGCGTCCGTGCCGCGCAGATGCGCGGCGACACGGCCAAGACCGATTCCCTGCCGGCCGCCAGACCCACCGACACGCCGGTGGTGGTCGATACGACCACCCCAACTCCCCCCGCCGGCGCCGTGAGAGAGCCGCTCGGCGACACGGCTGCCGTCACCGAAACTCCCGCTGACACCGCGCCGGGGGCGCCGCAGGATACCGCCGTCGCGGTTGCGCCCGCCAAACCCATCGATCCCACGGCGCCATACAAGGATGTCACGTTCGATGCCGAAGAAAAGCCGATCGTGGTGTTTGAGACCTCAATGGGCAACATCACGATCGAGCTGTGGCCCGATGTCGCCATGAAGCACTGCCAGAATTTCGTCTACTTAATCAACCGCGGCTTCTACGATTCCCTGCTCTTCCATCGTGTGGTTCCCGGCTTTGTGATCCAGGCCGGCGACCCCACTGGCGCGGGCACCGGAGGCCCCGGATACACGCTGCCGGCCGAATTCTCCACCACCATCAAGCACGATGAGGGCATTCTGTCGATGGCGCGCAAAGTCGACCCGCTCGCCAAACCGGGCGAGCCGGAGCGGCCCGAGTTTCTCAACTCCGCCGGTTCGCAGTTCTTCATCTGTCTCGGACGCGCCGCCAGTCTCGACGGCAAGTACACCGCCTTCGGCGAGGTGATCGAAGGGATGGATGTGGTGCAGAAAATCGCCAAGACCCCGGCGCAACGCGAACGCCCGCTGACCCCGGTCCGCATTACCAAGGCCTACGTCAAACCGAAAGCGTAGAGATCGCCAGTCAGCGACAAAAACGCCCTGTCCGCGACGGCGGACAGGGCGTAGTGTCGAGTGCCCCTGCGGGCCGATCACTTGAAGCAGTAGACGGTGCCATGCCAGAGGTAGCAGCAGTTCTCGCAGTCCACATAACAGTACCCCGCTGGACAATTGTACTTCTTCTGGCACGAGCGACAGGCCCCGACCGAATCGGCGGCCAGCACCGTCACCAGCGCCGAGAGCACGAATGTCATCGCCGCGGCGCCTAACATGGCCCTGATGCGCTTGCGCATCGCATTCACCTCCTTGTGATCGTCAGTGTTGCTGCCGGACCGGCAGCGGTTGGAATCCGGAATAAAGAACTCCGGATTGCGCGGTCGCGCAAGGAAAAAAACAGGGGGCTATGGCGCTTCGCGCAGCGCCGTAATGGCGTCGGAAAGGGTGAATCCCTGCCCGATGCCGTGGCGGATGTATGCGATTCGGCCGCCGCGACGCACTCCGATCACGCTGGGGATGATGTCCATTGCATACTCTTCGGCGAAGACCGCCGCGGTGTCGCACAGAAGCGGGAAACGGAAGCCGGATTTCTGCGCGTAGACGCGGGCGTAGTCCACGTCGTTGGCGCAGACCCCCACCACACGCGGCGTGCCGGATTCCGGCGTCTCACGGTTCCACACCGCGACCGCCTCCGCGCAGGGTTCGCAATCGGTGGCGATGAACAGCACAATGAGATCGCCGTCGCGCGCAAACGCCTGCATTCCCGTCGCCATCCCGTCGATGGCGACCACCGGCACATCGGGCAGCAGATCGCCGGGATGCAGACGGCTTGCCTGCCCCGATTTGGCCTGTTCAACACGCTCGGCCATGGCCCGGTTGCTCCGCCACTCCAGATACGCGTTGCCGGCCATGACACCGAGGAAAGCCGCCACCAACACAATCACCGCCAGGACAACCAGTCGGGCGCGCGATCCGGCGGCTGGAGGGGTCTGATTCATACGCAGGCAAAATCCGACGCTGTCCAGGGGTTGTCAACGGCGGAGTGGGCCCCGCGACTCACCCATCTGGACGTTTTCAAATGCCGCAAGGGGTGTTATCTTGGCGGCCGTGAAGCCGTTGCTGGCATTGACCGTGGTGGGGTCCACCGGCTCCATCGGTGAAAGCACACTGCGCGTCGTCGACCGCTACCCCGACCGTCTCAGCGTCGTCGGGCTGTCCACCGGCCGCAATCTGGCCCGCCTGAGCGAGCAAGTGGCGCGCTACCGCCCCGAAATCGCCGCCATCAGCCAATCGACGGGTGATCTACCGCCGGGGGTCCGCGCGGGGGATCAGGCCATACGCGAAGCCGCCGCCTGGCCCACGGCCGATGTCGCGGTGATTGCCGCCGTCGGCTTTGCCGGGGTCCGTCCGACTCTGGCCGCCATCACGGCCGGCAAGCGCATCGCGCTGGCCAACAAGGAGACTCTGGTGGCTGCCGGCGCGGTGGTCATGCCCGAAGCCCGTCGCCATCACGCGGCCATTGTGCCGATCGATTCGGAACACTCCGCCATCTGGCAGTGTTTGCAGACAGGAGCGCGCAGTGAAGTCCGCCGGCTGATTCTGACCGCCTCGGGCGGCCCGTTCCGCACGCGGCCGCTGGCCACCTTCGGGCGGATCACTCCCGCCGAGGCGCTGGCGCACCCAACCTGGAGCATGGGCCCGCGCATCACCATCGATTCGGCCACCATGATGAACAAGGGTTTCGAGATCATCGAAGCGGCGTGGCTTTTTGACCTGCCGCCGGAACGGGTCGATGTCGTCATTCATCCCCAGTCAATCGTGCACTCAATGGTGGAATTCCAGGACGGCTCGGTGGTGGCACAGATGGGGATTCCCGACATGACGCTGCCGATCACCTATGCGCTCTTTGGCCCGGAACGCCCCCCGGCCACCGCCGATGTTCCGCGCTATCAGCCCGCGCAACGTCAGCCGCTTGAGTTCTTTGAACCCGCGCCGGAACGTTACCCCGCCTTGGAGCTGGCGCGCGCCGCCTGGCGGCAGGGGCCGACCGGCGGGGCGGTACTCAATGCCGCCGATGAGGTTGCCGTCGCCGCTTTTCTTGAGGAAAGACTGCCGTTTACCCGTATAATTCCGCTGGTGGAGAGGGTGCTCTCCGAACACGTCGTTGTCCCGAACCCAACGATCGGCGACATTGAGGAAGCCGACCGCTGGGCACGTCGCCGGGCCGAAGAATTGGCCGGGACAGCAGGCGGACGTGTCATGACCCATTAACCTGACCGGATGAGGATAATTTGACTACGTTGTTTGCCACGCTGCTGGTTCTGGGAGTTCTCATCTTCGTGCACGAGCTCGGGCATTTCCTGGTCGCCAAATGGGCCGGGATCCGCGTCGAGCGCTTTTCGCTGGGGTTCCCGCCCAAAATGATCGGGTTTACCAAAGGGGAGACGGAGTACTGCATTTCCTGGGTTCCGCTCGGCGGCTATGTGAAGATGGCCGGCGAGAACCCCGAGGAAAACGAAGTCACCGGCGATCCGCGCGAATTCATGTCGAAGAGCATCGCCACCCGCGCCGCGGTGATCATCGCCGGCCCGTTGATGAACTTCGTGGCCGCCATTCTGCTTTTCTCCGCGGTCTTCTTTTTCTATGGCAAGCCGGTCGCCAATCCCGACCGCGTGGTGGTGGGAGCGGTGCTGCCTGATTCCCCCGCCGCGAAAGTCGGGATCATGACCGATGATGAGATTGTCGCTATCGACCATCAGCCGGTAAAGACCTTCCAGGAGATGGCCGAATATGTCGGCCGGCGTCCGGGGCAGGGCGTCGAGGTGCTCTGGAAACGCGGCGATGACATCTTCTCCGCGCCGCTGATTACCCGCGTCGACACGCTCAAGGCCGCCGACGGCGCCGACAGTCTGGTCGGACGCATCGGCATCGGGATGGGATTCATTAATGAGCCCATGGGGTTGTTGGCCTCGCTGGGTGCCGGCACCGTCCAGACGTTCAACATTTGCGGCGCGATGGTGAAGTTCCTCGGCGGCCTGTTCTCCGGCGCCGTATCGATCAAGATGGTCTCCGGCCCGGTGGGCATCGCCAAGATGGCCGGCGAGGTGGCGAGCGAAGGGCTGAACATGCTCCTGACCTTCATGGCCGTGCTATCGGTCAATCTGGCCATTCTCAACGTGCTGCCGGTGCCGATCCTCGATGGCGGCCACCTCGTGTTCCTGTTGATCGAGAAGCTCAAGGGACGTCCCCTGACCATCAAGCAGCGCGCCATCGCCCAGCAGGTGGGCATGGGGCTGCTTTTGCTTTTGATCGTGACCGTGACCTACCACGATGTTCTGCGACTCTTCGGCGGGTAGGGAAGCCGAACTTTCCGGCGCGGGCGACGTATGAAAGTACACAACAGATTTTAGGCGACCAACCCCAGAGGGGAGATGAACGTGGCACTGTTCGGACACAAGGATAAGCCGAAACCCGACCCGCGGCCCAGCGGCTTCGGGCATGTGCTCTGGGAATACGCCAAGAACCTTGGCGTCGCCTTCATTCTCGCGATCGTCATCAAGACCTCGATCGTCGAGGCCTATAAGATTCCGTCCAGTTCGATGGAGGACACCCTCCTGGTCGGCGACTTCCTGTTGGCCAACAAGTTCATCTATGGCTCGCGCCTTCCGCTTCTGGATTACCGTCTGCCGGCCATCCGCGATCCCGAGCCGGGGGATGTCGTGATCTTCAAGTTCCCCAACGACCCCTCGGTCAATTACATCAAACGCTGCATTGCCAAAGGCGGGCAGACGGTGGAGATCCGCAACAAGCGCGTCTATGTCGATGGCGAGTTCGTGCCGTTGCCCGCCGACGGGAAATTCACCTCCGGCGAGGCGGTCGAGCCGGCCGGACGCAGCACCCGCGACAACTTCGGGCCGTTCACCGTCCCGCCCGGCACCTACTTCATGCTCGGTGACAACCGCGACAACTCCTACGATTCCCGATTCTGGGGCGTGGTGCCGCGCGATCTGGTCCAAGGCAAGGCGATGGTGATCCACTGGTCCTGGGGGACCGATCCCAACGCTCCCGAATGGTCCTGGACCAACCTCGGCTCGATCGGCAAGGCGTTTCTCTACAACATCAGCCATTTCGCCTCGCGAGTGCGCTGGAACCGTCTCGGCGACATCATCTATTGAGGCGCTTGCCCGATTATTCTTCTCCTGATTTTCCTGTCATCATACGGCGCCGGCCTTGCGAGCCGGCGCCGTTATCGCGTTGACAAGCCCCGCCGACGTCGTATCGTACGGGTGATGGCTGGCCGCTATGCGCCTCCATCGTTGCCGGAGGGACCATGCACGGCGTCTGTCATCCGGCCCCCTTCTGCCGACGCGTTCTGCCCTCACTGATTCTGCTTTTTGCGTGCGGCGGCGCGACATGGGCGACTGACAGCGGCAAGCGGTTGGATGTCATGATCCCGCCGCTGCCGCCGATCAACGCCCGCCCGATCTGGGTGGAATCCGTCGATTCCGTGGCCATGCGCGGCGGCGACACCGCCTATGTCGAGTTTGTCGCCGTCGACCCCGAAGACCGACCGCTGTCGATCACGATACTGGACGCCCCCGACTTCGCCGCTTTTGACGCGTCCCCCGCCGGGCGGGTGATCCTGACTTTCACCCCCGGCCCCGCGGTCGATGGACAGTTCGCCATTCGGCTTGTGGCCGCCGATGATTCCAGCGCCGCCGACACCGCCACTCTCCACCTGACCGTCACCCGTATCAACCGCCCGCCGGAGTGGGGCGACCCCGGCATCGACACACTCATCCTGAGGGAAGGCGAAACCGACGTCGTGCAGTTGTCTGTGGACGACCCCGACGGCGACAGTCTGACGGTCACTCGCTTCAGTCTGCTTGAAGTTCATATCGCCCCGGCCGGACCGGGAGTATATGATCTGGTCATCATCACCCACTTCGGGAATGCCGGACTGCACAGTGTGATGCTGGTTGCCGCTGACCCCGCGTTGGCCGACACGCTTTGGCTGCCGGTGCGTGTCACTCCCGCGCCGCCCAATCATCCGCCGGTCTGGAGCGATCCGGGGTTTTCGACCATCGATCTGCTGGAGACCGGGTACTTCATCGTGGCGCTTGGGGTCAGCGACGAGGACGGCGACGGGATCGCGATCGCCAATGAGAGCACCATCCCCACGCTCCTGACCGACCTGGGCGGCGGGCAATTCGAACTGGTCATCGCGCCGGCCATCGGCGACACCGGGCGGCAGCAGGTCCGCTTGGTAGCGGATGACGGGCGCGCCACCGACACTTTGGCGATGACAGTCAACGTTAACTTCAACCCCCATCGCAACCACCATCCCCGCTTTGTCAATCCGCCCGACACGGTGTACCTCGCCGCCAATCGCGACACGGTCATCGCCATCATCGCCGTCGACCCCGACAACGATTCTCTGGTGGCCAAGGCCGGGAACTACCCCGAATTCATGACTTTCACAACCGCGGTCGATGGCGAAGGCCGGATTCGGGCGACGCTCTCCATCGTCCCGAAGGAGAATCACGCCGCCGTTTATCCGGTGATGCTCACGGTGACCGATGGGAGTCTCAGCGATACCGCCATCGTGTCGATCCGCGTGAGCTATGTGAACTTCCCGCCGCAGATCGCCGCCGTGACGCCGCAGACGGTCAGCGAGGGGGACACGCTCGAGGTGTCGATCAGCGCAACCGACCTCAATGGCACGCCGCTGTCTCTGACGGCCGCCAACCTGCCCGCGCGCGCGACATTCGCCGATCACCACAACAACACCGGCCTTCTGCGCTTTCTGCCCGACTACACCCAGGCGGGTCAGTACACCGTGACGATTCGGGCCAGCGACGGGGTCCTGACCGACAACGAGTATCTGACGATCACCGTCCTGAATGTGCCGCGCGCTCCGGTCCTGGCCAACATCGCCCCGCAGACAGTCAATGAGAACAGCAGCATCAGTCTCCGTGTCAGCGCCACCGATCCCGACAAAGAGGCGCTGACCCTGACGGCATTTGGCCTCCCGCTCAATGCGACTTTCGCCGACAGCGGCAACGGCGCGGGCGCCCTCATCTTCGCGCCCGCGATCGGGCAGATCGGCCCGTTTGAAATAACGGTCGTCGCCAGCGATGGCCTCCTGGCCGACAGCCAATTGGTCCTGATCACGGTTCTGCAAACGACTCTGCCCCCGGACAGCGCCGGTGCAATTCAATTCGTGACCGACGAACTGACTCGTTGGGAGTCACCCTACACGATCGACCAGTTGCACGTGGAGGATCTCGATGGCGATGGACGCGACGAGGTCCTCTTCCGCGAAAGCGCCGAAAGTGGATCTGTCCTGCGCATCTGGTCGCCCGCGTCGGACAGTTTCTGGTCCCTGCCGCCGGCCGGCACGGGGATCAAATCGTACACGCTGCGCGCCGTCAACGGCCGCATCGAGCCGGTGCTCTGGACCAATTCACAGCAGTTGCTGGGTCTGGCCGATGGGGGTCTTGGTTGGGACGTGCTGGCCACCGTTCCGGATTCGGCCGCGGGCCTGCAATGGCTGCCGGACAACCCGGCCGGGTGGCTCGCCCTGCTGGCTCTCCCCGTGGAATCAATTGGCTACTACACGAATTACTTTGGTTGCACGTCGTATAGTTCCGATGTCACCACCACATCGGCTCCACTCTCGACGACCGGCATCGTCAAGCGTTTCGCTAAAGTCGGCTTCGCGCGCACGGCGCCGTTTGAGATCGGGCATGCGCTCCCGCTGTTCTACGGCGGATCGCAGACCGACTTGCTCATCTTCACTTATGTGAAGCAGGAATGGCGGGAGACGGGAGGCAATTGCGGGAACCCCAATTCGACCGAACAGGTCTCGCTTTGGCTCAACAGTCTCATGCGCGAAGACACCGTGCCCCGGATGATCGCGGAGGGCTTCTCCTACTATTGCTACGATTGGTACAATTGCGGGGCCCGGCCGGACCCCGCCTCGCGGTTTGTCGGCCTCGGCCACTGGAAGTCCGCCGCCGACCCACGGCAGCGACTCTGTTATGCCAGTGTCATCAATTCCGACTGGTACACCTCACCCAGCTACTTGCATCGACTCGTGGTGATGACACGGGAGAGCAGCTGGTCGCTCCGCGAGACGCAGTTTTCCCTCCCGGCTGCTTCCCTGCGCGGCGGGCTCGTCACGACCGATGACACGCGCGCCGAGAAGATGCTGCTGGCGCCCAATGCCGGCTTCGGTTATGTCGTCAGCATTCCCGATGCCGCTTACGCGGGGCGCCTGGTTATGCCGGCCGCCGGACGGTTCAAGACCGGTTACCTGATCGACACCCTGCATCGCGACATGGTGTTCCGCGCGACGAATGCGATTGCGGTGTATCGCCTGAAGCCCTACGAGCCGCCGCGCGGCAGCGCCCTTGTGCATCGTGTTCCGGCGGACTTCCCGACCATTCAGGCGGCCATCAACGCCGCTCTGCCGGGGGATACCATCCGGGTCGCGCCTGGTTCCTATTCGGGACTGGTCGACTTCCTCGGCAAGGACCTTTGCCTGATCTCTGATTCGGGCGCGCCGGTCACCGAAATCCTGCCGGCCAGCGCCACGCGCCCGGCGGTCAACTTCGCCGCCGGCGAGACCGAGGCGGCGATCCTCGACGGATTCACCGTGCGCAGCGGAGCCGTCGCCCATGTGCAAATCGCCAACTTCGCCCATCCGGTGATCCGCCACTGCATCTTTCGGGATCGGCAGGGGACCGGCGAGGTCATGACGATCAACGCCCAGGGCGCGCTGATCACGCGGAATGTCTTCGCGGGCAACCTCGGATCGGTCGGCATTGTGGTCGGCGCTGCCGGCAGGGCGGAGATCGTGAACAACACCTTCGACCGCAACAAATCCGGGGTCGTTTCTGACAATGAGGCCTCCGAACTGCGGAATAACATCTTCTCGCATCATTCACAGCCCGCCGTCGCCGGACGCTTCAACCCGGCCGACTACAATTGCTTCTGGCAGAATGGCATCAATTACGACAATCGGTTCTCCCGGAAGACCCCACGCGGGGCGCACGATTTCAGCGTCGATCCGCACTATGTGGATCCGGCCGCTGGCGACTACCGTTTGCAGGAGCGTTCGCTCTGCGTCGACAACGGCGACCCCGATGCGCAGTTCAAGGACGCCGATGGCACCCGCAACGATGTCGGCGCGTTTGCGCGCACGCGAATTCCGCATGCGGCGGTTGCGAATTTGCGGGTGGATGTCCTCAATCCCTGGCGGCTGACCGAGGAATCGCCCCGGTTCGTATGGGACCTGATCGGATTCGATGCCGGCGGCCAACAGGCTATCGAAGTGGAAGTGGGAACCGATAACGACTGGACGGTGGCTGAAACCTGGGCGCCGGGCGTAATGGCCACCGGCGAATCATCCTTGATCTACTCCGGACCTCCCCTGGCCGACGCCCAGGATTATGTCGTCCGCGTCCGCGCCCGTGGCGTCGAAGACTGGGGGGCATGGGCCTACCAGGGATTCCGCGCCAATGGCCTGCCCCCTCCACCGCGAATCGTGTTTCCGGTTGCCAACACCCTGGTCAATCCACGCATGCTGCAACTGCGTGTTGCCGTCGATGCCGATCCCGACGGTGACTCGCTGACTTGCGAGTTTGTGGTGGCGGAGACACCCGACCTGTCGATCATTGTGGCGGGCTCCACCCATCGCCTGCTCAGCGCGGCCATTGTCGCATCAGACACGCTGGCCGAATTGTCGCTGGATCGGGTGTATTGGTGGAGCGCGCGCCTCTCCGATGATGTCGAAGCCACGGCCTGGACGCCGCCGATACCGTTCATCACCACCAGCGGTTCGATCACTGTGCCGGTCGACCAGCCGACCATCCAGGATGGCATCGATGCAATGGCCACAGGCGACACGATCTGGGTGGAGACGGGCGACTATGCCGAGAATCTGAACTTCCGTGGGCGCGGGCTCGCAGTGTTGTCGCTGGCGGGACCGGAACAGACGATTCTCCGTCCGCTGGATGCGTCGGCCGCGACCGTGGCCTTCCCGCGCGAAAATCAGACCAGCGTCCTGGCGGGCTTCACGATTACCGGTTCGGAGACGTTTGCGGTGACCGGGACAATCGCGCACCCGCGTCTGATCGGCAACATCTTCGACGGCAACATCGGGGCCGTCAAGCTGAATGGTTGCACCGATCCGCTGCTGGAGAAAAACCTCTTCCGCAACAACGGCGTCGAATCGCAGAGTCACGCGGCGGTCTGGCTGGACAACTGCGTCCGGGCAATCATCACGCGCAATGTCAGCCACCGTGGGCACAGCGCGGGCGATTTCTACCTGACTTACAGCGACGGCGAAATCACCAACAACACGATCGAAGTCGGACGCGGCTTTGGCATCTACGTGCGCTGGGGCATTGTCGCCGTGTACAACAACATCGTCGTCCGCGCGCCGTACGTTGGGATTTACCAGCACGCCTCCGCCAATGTCACGGCCATCACCGACTACAATTGCGCCTTTGGCAATGCGAAGGACTACCGCGATGTCACGCCTGGTCCCGGCAGCGTCTATGCCGACCCGCAGTTCGTCGACCCCGAAAACGGCGACTTCCGCCTGGCCGACAGCTCCCCCTGCATCGACGCCGGGCACCCCGATCCGCGCTACAACGATCCCGACGGCTCGCGCAACGATATCGGCGCCTTGCCCCATGTGCCCGGACTGGCCGCGCAGTTGTCCGTCGATCTCAATTTCGACGGCATCATCGACATCCGCGACGCGGTCCAGTTGATCGACCGGCACGTGCGCGCCGCCAACTCGACCGTGGCCACCGGGGCGCAACGCGAGCGCATCCGCGCGCTTCTGCAACGCCTCTTGTGCCCGGGCCGGCGCCAATGACAACGGGCGCGCCGATCGGCGCGCCCGCTTGGCACCCCTGCAATGTCGCGGCCTACAGCTCCGTCTTTGACAGGCCGTACTCCTTGATCTTGTACAACAGCGAACGATAGGAAATCTCGAGGACATCGGCGGCCTTGCGCCGGTTCCAGTTGGTTTTGCGCAGGACCTCGGCGATCAAGTCGCGCTCCTCGCGCGCAATCACCGCGTCGACCCGCCGCTTGAGCGAGTATCCCGCCTCCTCGGCGGCCGGCGCCGTCACCCGCGGCGCGGGAGAGGCATAGATCGGGGACTGTCCGGGACGTTGCGCGAACGGCCGATTGACCAGTTCGTCAATCGCTCCCTCGTCGTTGCGCACCACCACCTGCTTGATCAGATTCTCCAGCTGGCGCACATTGCCCGGCCACGGATAGAGCATCACCTTCTGCATCGCGGCGGGGGAGAGGCCGTTGAAGGTCCGGTTGTATGCGGCGGTGTACTTTTCGATGAAATGCTGGATCAGAAGCGGAATGTCTTCAATCCGGTCGCGGAGCGACGGGAGGGTGATCGTCATCTCGTTGAGCCGGTAGTACAAGTCCTCGCGCATGATCCCGTTGGCGATCGCGGCTTCCAGGTCGCGGTTGGTGGCGCAGACGATGCGGACATCGACCTTGATCGTGTTCAGTCCGCCGACGCGCACGAACTCCTGCTGCTCCAACACCTGCAGGAGTTTCGACTGCAACTCCAGCGGCATTTCGCCGATTTCGTCGAGGAAGATCGTGCCCTTGTTGGCCGCCTCGAACCGCCCCGGCTTGGTGCGGTGCGCGCCGGTGAACGCCCCGCGCTCATAGCCGAACAGTTCGGCCTCGAGCAGATCGCGCGGGATGGCGGCGCAGTTGACTTTCGTGAACGGCGCCCGGGCCCGCGCCGATTCGTCGTGCAAAAGACGCGCCACCACTTCCTTGCCGGTGCCGCTTTCGCCGCGAATGAGCACGGTCAGCTCGCTGTCGGCGATTTCCTCGAGGATGTTTTTCACCTGCTGCATCGCCGGCGAGTCGCCGACCAGCGTGCGGAAACGCTCGTGCAACGCGCGCTGCAACTTGGCGTTCTCGCGCCGCAGCGCCCGCGACTCGAGCACCTTTTTCATGTGCAATTCGACCTCGGTCGGGTCGAACGGCTTGTTGATGAACTCGGCCGCCCCGAGACGGAAGGCGGTGGCCACCGTCTCCGATTCGCCATGTCCCGATAGCATGATGACCTCGGACTCCAGCTTGGCCGGACGCAGCCGCTCCAGCACCTGGAGCCCGTCCATCCCCGGCATCTTCACATCCAGCAGGATGACATCGGGCTTCTCCTGCGCCGCCAATTGGATGCCCTCAAAGCCATCCGCGGCCGAGACCACTTTGAAATCCTGTGAGAGGCGCTCGGAAAGGATCCACGGCACCTTGGGATCGTCATCTATCACCAGCACCTTGATCGGGTCCAACATGCGACAGCCCTTTCGTTTGCGCGCCATCCCCCGGCCCGGATGGGCAAGGCGTTGCGCTATTGGGTATATCGGCTGCTGACAGGCAATCCCTTACCGGAAAGTGGCAAATCGCGTCACCGCACGGGCATGCGGATGTGGAATTGCGTCCCCTGGCCGGGGCTGCTTTCCGCCGTGATGGTGCCATCGTGCGCCTGGATGATCCTTTGGACAATCGCCAGCCCCAGCCCGGTGCCGGTCGCCTTGGTGGTGAAGTACCGCTCGAAACAGCGCGCCAGTTCGGCCTGGCCCATGCCCGGGCCGGTGTCGGCGACGGTGATGTGGACCTGCTCCTCGCCGGAGGGGAAGGCCGGTTCGGCGGTGGCGGTGACCGTGAGCGTGCCGCCCTTGCCCATCGCCTCGACCGCGTTCATCAGAATGTTGAGCAGCGCCTCGGTGATCTGGTTTTCATCGCAGAAGACCGGTTTGAGCACCGAGGGAATCCGCACTTCGACTCCGATGTCGTGTTTCTTGGCGAACTGTTCGACCAGCCCCACCGCGCGAAAGATGATCGGGCGCAGGTCGCGGCGGTCGGTCCGGTAGCGGGTGGGGTTGGAGAAATCCACCAGTTCGGTCACCAGTGCCGCCAGCCGGACCACTTCCTCCTCGGTCGATTTGAGGATCGCGCCGGTGTGCGTGTCGGCGGCCATCCGTCCGCGCAGGACCTGGAGACTGCCGCGAATGTTCGTCAGCGGCTTGCGCAGATCATGCGAAATCTCCGAGATCATCTTGCCCATGGTGACCAGACGCGAGGCGTTGATCAGGGCGCGCTGGCGGTCGAAGATGCGCTCCGCCTGGCCGCTGACCAGTTTGAGCAGACGCCGCTCGCTTTCGTCGAAGGGACGGTCCTGCTGACGGATCACCGCGAAGACGCCCAGCGGCTGGTCCACCGAGCGGACGGCCGCGGTCAGGATTTCGCTGCCGGCGCCGGTGTCGGTCCAGAGCGCCCGACGGATCGCGGCCTCGCGCTGGGCATCGTCGG
>DATMBC010000078.1 GCA_035559435.1 bacterium | reverse complement strand
CGACGACGCGCAGGCGCTGATGTCCGTGGAGGGGTTGGAACCGCGGCCGTGGAAGAACCCCGCCACCCATGTCCGCCACAAAGTGGTGGTCCCGGTTTCCGGCGTGCACCGCGGCACGCTTGCGGCGCTGGAATTCGCGCGCTCGATGTCCGCCGATGTCGTCGCCGTCACCGCCGACATCGACCCGAAGGGCACGGAGCGATTGCGCGAGGATTGGAAACGCTGGGGCAACGATGTGCCGCTGGTGGTGCTGGAATCGCCCTATCGCTCCACCGTCGCGCCGCTGATCGAATACCTTGAAGAGGTCGACAAGCGCCCCGCCGATCACGCCCTGGCCGTGGTCGTCATTCCGGAATTTGTGCCCGCGAAGTTCTGGCAGAAGTATCTGCACAACCAGACCGCGCGACTGCTCAAGGACGCCATCCTCTACCGCGAAGGACGCAAACATGACCGCATCATCATCAGCGTCCCCTTCCACCTCAGCCGTTAGGTTCGACCGGCGCGTCGGGCTCACGCCCGCCGGCGTTCGAAGCGGCGGCCGACGAAAAAGAACGTGATCGTGACCGCCACGATCATCGCGGTCATCATCGAGAAGTAGATGCCGGGCGTCATCTGCGTGTAATAGCGCGAGAAGATCCCGGCCAGAAGGTTGCCCATGAAAATGGTGCACAACCAGATGCCGGTGATGGTGGACTTCATCCGCTCCGGCGCCTCCTCAAACGCCAGTTGCAGACCGATGACCGAGATGCACAGCTCGGCCATGGTCATGAGGATGTAGGCGCCGACTTCCCAGAGGATCGAGACCTTGGCGGTCTGCGCCGCAAACCCGGCGACCGCCATCACCGCCATGCACATCACGACCATCACAAAACCGATCAGCATCTTCTTTGGCGATGACAACCGGTGCGTCTCGTCCCGGTCGGTGCGCGACCAGATGCAGGCAAACAGCGGCGAGAGGACGACAATCAGGATGGAGTTGAGCCCCTGGATCGAATCCGGCGGAATCCGTCCGAAGGCGGTTTCCAGGACCATGTAATCGCGCGCAAAGAGCGTCCAAGTCGAATAGGACTGGTCAAACACCGACCAGAAGAAGACGATGAGCGCGAACAGACCGGACAACCGCACGAGCACACGCCGCTCCTCGCTTTTCTGTTCCGGGGTCTTGGGAACGCGCGACAGCGCCCGCATGTCCTCTTTGGGGTAATGTTTCTTGCCCAGGTAGAAGATCCCCAGCGACACCGCCATCAGGATGGTCGGAGCCATGAACGCCGCTCCGTAGCCGTAGCGGTCGCGGATGAAGGGGAGCGTGGTGGTGGTCGACGCCGCGCCAATGTTGATGGCCATGTAGAACCACGAGAAGGCCTGCGACAACAGATGCGATTTGCCCTGCTGCTGGTACATCAACCCCATGAGCGTGCTGATGTTCGGCTTGATCGTGCCCGAGCCCCCAGCCAGGAGCGCCAAGGCGACATACAGCCCCACCTCGCTGTCGAAGGTGCCGAGGATGATATGCCCCATGATATAGGGGATCGCGAAGTAGACAATCGTCCGGAACTTCCCCAGCCAGCGGTCGGCGATGTAGCCGCCGACGATCGGCAGGATGTAGGCGGTGGCGGAAAACAGCGAGGCGACAGTGGCGCTGTTGGCGTCGGAGTACCCCAGCTTGTTGATCATGTACAGGACCAACAGCGCCTTCATCCCGTAGAAACTGGCGCGCTCGGCCAGTTCGCCCCAAAACACGAACCAGAATCCGCGTGGATGTCGATTGCTCTCGTCGGTCATGGACGCTTCTCCCTGGACTGGGTGTCCGATGCGGCAAGATCATCGCTGTCGCTTGGCCACACAAGCGGATGCTTGTCTGGTTCTGGCACAATCCCGGTGTTCACCCGAGTGGGTCGGCAGTGCGCGCCTCAGCGCGGCGCCAGCACCCGGACGGGAAGGACCATCGCCGTCAGCCCGGCAAACTGCAGTCGCCGTTGTAACTGGTACCCTGTCTCGTTGTGCAGCAGACGTTGATACCAACGCTCCTCCTCGAAGATCAGTTTGCCGGCGAAGAAAACCGCCTGCGGAAATTGGGCGGCGATCTCCAGGCAGAGCGCCTCGGCGGTTTCGACCGTTTCCGTGCCCACCGCCAGCCGGTACTCGGCCGCCAATCCCCACTGGTTGGCTAATCTCGCATACTGTCGCAGCGCCTCTTCCGTCCGCCGACGAACATCCGCCACGGCATCCGCCCCCTTGAAACTGGCCGAATCCAGCACACCCACGGACACGAAGATGTAATTGCGGAAGTGGCCCGGAAACTGCCGCTGGATTGACAGCAGGGAGTGAACGCCCAGACCGGCATACGATCCCACGAGCAAGACTGCGGTCGGCGCGGATGGATCCAACGCAGGCGCCGGAGTTGAGTCCCGATCGGGCACGGATTGAAGGATGTCGTCCAGCTGTCGTAGATGGACATTCACGCGCCGGTAATGGTGGCGGATCAGGAGGCAGACGACGATCACCATCAGGGTGAGCACCAGTGTGACCCATCCGCCCTCTCCGAATTTCTCATAGATCGTCACAACGAGGATGGAGACGCACATGGTCAGCCCGATTAGATGAATGACAATCTTGCGTTTCCAGTCGGGATGCCGCTGCCGATCGCGGAACCAGAATCGCGACATCGACAGTTCGGTCAGTGAAAAGGTCAAAAACACATTGATGGAGTACATGACGACGAGATGGGTCACGTCGCCGCCGGTATAGAGCAAGGCCGCGACCGCGCTGGCGCCCATGATCAGGATGCCGTTTTGCATCGTGAGGCGATCCGACAATTGAGAGAAGCGATGCGGCAGCCAGCCATCCTGCGCCATGTTTGCCATCACTCGAGGCCCGTCAATGACACCCGCCTGCGCGGCGACGACCAACAACAACGCCTCGGACAGCAGGGTCACAAAGACAAAGGCGCTGACCGCCCAACCACCCCAGTCGCTGAAGCGGGCGGCAAATGACTCGGTCAGGACCGCGTTCATCGTCTTGCCCGCCTCGGGCTGGATGTGGGCCAACAGATAGGCAATGATGAGTCCGCTGGCAGTCAGAGCCAGCGACGTGGCCATCAGGACCATGGTGCGCTTGCCGGTCTGCACCCGTGGTTCGCGCATGATCATTAGTCCATTGGAGACGGCCTCGATACCGGTGTAGGTGCCGCCGCCCATCGAGTACGCTCGCAAGAACAAAGCCAGCATTCCGGCCAGCCCCAGTCCTGCGGGAGGCGGTTCGAGTCCACGCGAAAAGCCGTCGGCGATCTGACCGGCCACCACGGGAATCTCATGGAAGCGGCTTGAGATCACACCGAGTACGAGGATCGCGTGCATTAACAGAAAGGTGATGAAGATCGGCGCGAGGACCGTCACCGATTCCTTCACACCGCGCAGGTTGAGCACCGTGAGGATGCCGATGCCCGCCAGCTCTACCACCAACTTGAGCTGGAGGACGCCGGCGATTGTCAGGGTTTGCCAGTGCAGCGGCAGAAAACTGAAGATCGCATCGCCAGCCGCGGCCATCGAGATGGCGATCGTGAAAACGTAGTCAATGAGCAGCGCCGATCCCGAAATCAGCCCGATATGAGGGCCGAACACGCTCGATGTGACCACATATCCGCCGCCGCCATAGGGGAAATGCTCGATGATCCGGCTGTAAGCGTAGGCAATGATGCTGACGGTGAAGGCAGTCGCCGCCGCCAGGGCGATTGCGAGGTATGTGTGGCCACCCAGTGCCTTGAACGCCTCTTCGGGGCCATAGGCCGACGATGAGAGTCCATCAGCGCCCAACCCCACCCATGCCAGCAGCGCGATCAGCGAGACCTTGTGAAAGAGCCCCGGCTCTCCCAATTCCCGCTTACCGCCGATGAACAGAAGTTTGAGTCTCCTGCCCCAGTGTCTACGCTGAGGCAATGGCTCAGGAACGCGGCCCGGTGTCCCATCAGGATGCGAATCACCAAGCCGCCCGGACGGATCCTCCGCACCGGAAACGGACATGCTGTCTCCTCTCCGGCCTACGAGGTTAGCTGACGGGCTCGGGTGGAAGAGACTGCGTCACCCTACGCTTGGTGCGATTCGCCCCGACTTCTGGGTCCCCCGCTCCCGTGCAAGCGCGCGGGATTCGGCCATTGTTGGCGGTAATTACGCAGCAAACAATTGCAGCGCTAATAGATTCTTAGGTTCAGCTGTAGATTGACTGGAAGGCACAATGCGGCAGGGACTTGCCCCTGCCGTGAACATGGCTTCTGCAGATCTATTGGGATCGAAATCGCGTACTGAGACAAAGCCTCAGCGGAGTTCCAGCATCCGGTCCAGCGCCAGTTTGGCGTCGCGGGCGATCTCGGGACGCACGACAATCTCCTTGTCGTGCGCGCCCGGACCGAGCGCCTCGAGGCAGACCGCCAGATCCTCCAGCGACGTGCGGAACATGTTCACGCACAAGGGGCAATTCTGGCCGGAGAGTTCGAAGATGGTCTTGTCGGGATGTTCATCGGCCAGACGCGAGGTCAGATTGATCTCGGTGCCGATGGCGATGATCGATCCCGGCTGCTGCGCGCGGACATACTTGTCGATGAAGGCAGTCGACCCCGACGCATCGGCGACGTTGACCACATCCTCGTGGCACTCGGGATGCACCACGATCTTCACCCCGGGGTAATCCCGCCGCGCCCGCTCGACATGCGCCACCGTGAAGTTGGTGTGCACATGGCAGAAGCCCTTCCAGAGAATGACACGCGCCTTCCGGAACGGCGCCGGATCGGTCGGCGGATGAAGCGGGTCGTAGAGGACGCGTTCATCGCGGGGAATCCCCAGACGGTTGGCGGTGTTGGTGCCCAGATGTTCATCGGGAAAAAAGAACACCTTCTCGCCGCGCTGGAAAGCCCACTCGAAGGCCCTTTCGGCGTTCGAGGAGGTGCAGATGAGGCCCCCGTTGGCGCCGGTGAAGGCCTTGAGACGCGCCGACGAGTTCATGTAGGAAATCGGAATGATCGTTTTCAGATCGGTGAATCCACCGAGGAATTCCCAGGCCTCATCGACCTGGGCGTCATCGGCCATGTCGGCCATCGGGCAGCCGGCGCGCAAATTGGGCAGGTAAACCCGCTGCTCCGGGCGGCACAGAATACGCGCCGATTCGGCCATGAAGTGCACGCCGCAAAAGACGATGTGCTCAGCCCGTTCCTGCTGCGCGGCCATCTTGGAGAGGTAATAGGAATCGCCGACAAAATGCCCGAACGGCACCACTTCCTTGCGCTGGTAATGGTGGGCGAGGATGACCAGCCGGTCCCCCCAGCGGTCCATCTGCGCCCGCACCCGTGCCGCCAGCGCCTCCTGCTCGGCCGATGCCAAGGGACGTTCGCAACTGGTGCGTCCGTAGGGTGTGTCCAGAGTGGCTTCTGGCATGACGACTCTGCTTCTCCTCTGTGCCGTTCAACAGCCCCGGCGCCGGGAAGTTCCGAAATATGACCCCGCCTCACCCTGATACGCAAGTGCCGTCCCAATCGTGTGTTAGACGCCCGCCCCGTCGCAGCGGGTTTGCCGCCGCCGGGCGCCCGCGTCTGTCAAAACACGCAAATTCCGTCTTCCAAAGAGGTTGATTGCCGAGTGCAATCCTCCTATTTGTGACTCCCTCGCCTGCGCGGCGGGGACGGGATATACATGGGTCGCATGCGGTCTTCCTCATGGCTCCGCTGGGTGTCGGCGGTCGGGTTCGGCGTGTTCGTCGGGCTCTCGCTGTTCACCTTTCATTTCGCCGAGGGACTTTCCTACCTCAGCAATGATCCGGCCGCCTGCAAGAACTGCCACATCATGAACGAGCAGTTCGACTCATGGGTGAAATCCAGCCATCACACCGTCGCGTCCTGCAACGACTGCCATGTGCCGGCGACCTTCCCCGACAAGTATTTCGTCAAGGCGGAGAACGGCTGGCACCACTCGCGGGCGTTCACACTTCAGAACTTCCATGAGCCGATCCGTATACGCCCGACCAACCTGCAGGAGTTGCAGCACAACTGCATCCGCTGCCATTCGATCATGGTGGGCGACATCGCCGCCCACCGCGATGTCGAAGACATGCAGGCCCGTTGCACCGAATGCCACCGCTCGGCGGGCCACCTGACCACGAACTGACTTACGGAGGATGTCATGCGCCGCCTGATGCCGTTTCTGCTCACCATTGCCGCCACCGCCGCCGCCACTTGGGCGGTCGCCACCCTCCTGCTCAACATCTCGCAGCGCAAGCAGGAGGGCGCCTACCAGTATCTGAGACTGGTCGAGATCACCGAAGAGACAATAGATCCCTCGCTGTGGGGCAGGAACTTCCCCCGCGCCTACGAGGGCTACCTGCGCACCAGCGACACCGTGCGCACGCGCTATGGCGGCAGCGAGGCCTTCTCCAAACTCGACACCGACCCGGCATGGAAGCGACTCTTCAGCGGCTACGCCTTCGGCGTTGACTACCGCGAGGAGCGCGGCCACGCCTTCTCGCTGGAGGACCAAAAGACCACCCTGCGCACCTCGCAGTTCAAGCAGCCCGGCGCCTGTTTGCAGTGCCACGCCGGCGGAATGAAGCAGGTCTATGAGTCGGTCGGCGGCGGCGATTTGCAGAAAGGATTCGAATTGGTCTGCGCCATGCCGTTGGACACCGCCTGGAAGTATGTCAGCCACCCGATCGCCTGCACCGACTGCCACAATCCGGCCGACATGAAGCTGCGCATCACCCGTCCCGGCTTCCTCAATGCCATCAAGCTGGTCAAGGCGCGCGAGGGGATTCCCAACTACGATCCCAACACCATGGCCACGCGCCAGGAGATGCGCACCTTCGTCTGCGGCCAGTGCCACGTTGAATACTACTTCAAGGGCGAGGGGAAGATTGTCACTTACCCTTGGCACAACGGTCTGACCATGGACGGCGCCGAGGCGTATTACGACAGCGTGGGCTTCAAGGATTGGACGCACAAGGAGACCGGCGCGCCGATGCTGAAGGCGCAGCATCCGGAATTCGAACTGTGGAACCAGGGCATTCACGCCCGCTCGGGCGTGGCCTGCGCCGACTGCCACATGCCCTACATGCGCGAGGGCGCTGCCAAGATCACCGACCACCACATCCGCAGCCCGCTATTGAATGTCTCGCGCGCCTGCCTTCCCTGCCACCACTTCCCCGAGCAGGAGATGCTCGCCCGGGCCGAGGCCATTCAGAGCCGGACCATCGCGCTTTTGGATCGCGGGGAAATCGCCGTGCTGGCGCTCTGCGACGCGATTCTGGCGGCGATGCGGCGCGGCGCGACCGAGCAGGAACTGGCCGGACCGCGCGCTCTGCACCGCAAGGCGCAGTGGCGTTTGGACTACATTTCGGCGGAAAACTCCAGCGGCTTCCATGCCCCGCAGGAAGCGGCGCGCATCCTCGCCGAAGCGATCGATTACGCCCGCCAGGGCCAGTTGCAGGCAGAGTTGATCCGCCCGTCGGGATTGTCGGTGAAGTAGACCGAACTCAAACGTCCCGGCAGTCGACCGCCTCGACCGCGGGCGCTTCGACCACACGCGCCAGGCCGCGCTCGCCGAGGATGTTGACGATGTAGAGCCCCGCCAGAACCAGGCACGCGCCGGCGGCGGTCGCCCAGGTCGGCGTGTCCCCCAGGACCAGCCAATCCAGAACCGCCGCGACCACCGGCGTCACAAACGCGATCAGCGACAGGCGGCTGGCGGTCATCGTACGCAGCAGATGATAAAGCGTCACAAACGCGAACGCCGACCCGAAGACCGCCAGGAACAACACCGCCCCGATCGACGTCCAGTTCCAATTGAAATCGGAGACGTCCTCGAAGCCGCCCGCCAGCGCCAGCAGGAAGAAGACACCCAGACTCATCTGGATCAAATTGAGCACCACCGGGTCCTCGCCGGTCAGGTGCCGCTTGACGATGATGTTCGACGCCGCCGAGGTCAGCGGCGAGAGCAGCATGAGCCCCGGCGCCCACCAGGCGGTGGTCGAGGGCGCGTTCGCCCCGCCGGCGAACAACACCACCACACCGCTGAACCCCACCACCAGCCCCGCGGTCTTGACCGTCGTGAGCCGCTCGTGCGTCAGGAAGTAGTGCGCGCCGATGGTGACGAAGAACGGAAACGACGCGAACAGGATCGCCGCCAACGCGGCGTTCATGTACTGCTCGGTCAGGTAGGTGACCGCGTAGGAGCCGGCGTACATCAAGAAGGCGCTGATGGCAATCCAGCCCCACAACCGGCGCGTTTTCGGCCAGTGCGGCTTGCGCCAGGCCACCACCGCCCCCAACAGCAGCGCCGCGACCAGAAACCGGATCGCCGCGCCGTAAAACGGTGGCGATTCCGTCAGTCCAATCTTGATCGCCAGCCAGGTCGCGCCCCACACCAGGCACAGCGACGCAAACAGGATCGTGTTCGTCATGACGTCGGTGATTCAACGACAAACGGCGTCCCGTGTCGAGACGCCGTGTCGTTTCCCCTCTCGAGCATACCGCACTAAGTCCTCAAACAGACCAGCGTAATGTCATCGGCGACCGGCAGGTCTTTCTGGAAGTTCAGCACCTCGTTGACGACCTGCTCGATGAACGCCTTCGACGGCGTGTCGCGCCAGGTCTTGATCAACTCGACCAGCCGCTCCTCGCCGAATTGCTCCTCGGATTTGTCGGCGGCTTCGGTGACGCCGTCCGTGTAGATCACCAAACGGTACCCCGGGCCCATGGCCACGGTCTCTTCGCCGTAGTTCGACCACGAAAACGCTGCCGCCAACGGCCCGCCGACTTCGAGCGTCTTGATTTGGCCGCCGGCATCTACCAGATACGGCGGATTGTGCCCGGCGTTGCAGTAGGTCAGCGTGTGATTGACCGAGTCATAGATCGCATAGAAGAGCGTGACGAAGGTCTTGGCGTCGGTTGAGCCGAGCAGAAGTTTGTTGACCGCGGTGACGCACTCGGAGACCGTGCTGGTGTTGAAGGCGCTCCCGCGCATGGTCGCCTGCAGATTGGCCATGAGCAGCGCCGCAGGCATGCCTTTGCCCGACACGTCGCCCACCGCGATCCCCCACCGCCCGTTGCCGAGATCGATGTAGTCGAAATAGTCGCCGCCCACATCGCGCGCCGGATGCGACACGCCCGCGATGTCGGCGCCTTCGATCTGCGGCGCGCTGCGCGGCAGCAGGAGGCGCTGGATGGTGGTGGCGTTGCGGAGGTCATCCTGCAACTGGTGCAACTTCTGCTCTTCAGCGTAGAGACGCGCGTTCTCGATGACCTGCCCGCACTGCGAGGCGATGATGGCCGCAAGCCGCGCGTCCTCCGAGGTGATCTCGCCGTCGATCTTGTTGAAGAGGTTGAGAATACCGATCAACCGCCCCTTCAATTCCAACGGCACCGACAATAGCGACTTGATGGGCAGATTCTTGGCGTCGGCGCCGCCGAAACGCTCGTCGTTGGCCAGATCGTTGATGACCAGCGGCTTGCGATTCTTATGCATCCAGCCCTGCATCTGGATGGAGATCCGCATCGGCAGGCCGTCGCCGCTGGAGACCACACGCATCAGCGTCTTGGTCGGATCCGACTCGCTGTCGCCGAAGAGGTGAATCGTCCCCTGCTGCACCCCGAGGCGGCGCATGCATTTGCTGACGATGAGCTTGTTGATCTGCTCCGGCGCCATGGTCGAGTTGATCGCCAGCGCAATCTCGTTGAGGACCGACAGCTCTTCCACCGCCCGGTGCAGGCGCTGGTTTTCCGTCTTGAGCCGTTCGACCTCCGTCGATTCCGGTGTCGGCGCGTCGTCTCTTTTCGATCCGAACAAGGCAGCCATGCAGTGTGGGACTCCTGTCTGGACCCCAAGTAACGTTCCCGCCCAGACAAGTCAAGCGACGACTCAACACGCGCTAAAATCCTGCCCGCCGCCGCCCCTACCCGATGGGCAGGTGTGAGACGCCCGGCCGGCGGTCCTGTAGATCGGCCATCGGCGTTTTCGATCAATTTGACAGGGCGACTTCTCGCCGCTGCGAGCGGAAAACCCGGGTTCGTGTTTGCTTTTTCACCGAATTGGAGCGATCTTAGGGCGCTGTCAAACGCGCCGTGTACCCCGCTGTTTCACGCGCTTCAAAAACGAATTGGGAGACCCTATGCGTCCACTGCGATGTGTCCCATCGTTGTCCTGTTGCGGCGTACTGCTTGCGCTCCTCCTGTGCGTGGGTTCGACCGCCGCTTCCGATCAGCCCGCGCCCCCGTCGTCACCTCCCGCCGTCTCGACCATCATCCTCAATGCCGGGCAGTGGGATGACAGCATCCTGGCCTGCGTGCGGGGCCAACAGGCGACACTCTGGCTCACCGCCTCGGCCGTGATCACAGACCAGGTGGCAGTGCGGCGTGACGAGACGGTGGCGGCCGGCTCCGACGCTCGTGACCCATTCCCCGCATTGACCGATCGCCACAATCACCGACTGACGCGCATCGGGTTTCCGGATGGCCTTCTCGCGGTATCGCAGCTGGCGCCCGGCGAGACTGTGGGCTATGCCAACTTCCTGATCGGCAACGACCCGCGTCGCTGGGTGGCGGGTGTGCCGATGACCACAAGGCTGAGCGCACGCAACCTCTATCCCAACGTCGATCTGGAGCTGTCCACCGACGGGACCACGACAATGTCGCTGGTGCTACATCCTCCGGCGGACCCATCGGCCATCCGTCTCGACCTGCCCGGCCGGCCGCGCGCTACCATCGAGGCGCTCGACTGGCAGGATGGCTCAGTGTCGCTGTCGCCCTATCTGCAATCTGCCGCGGCGGCGCTGGACTACGGGACGTTCCTGGGCGGCGCCGCTTACGATGTGATCTTCGCCCTGGCGGTGGGCGGCGATGGCGCGATCTACGCCGCAGGCAACACCGAATCGGCAACCTTCCCGACGCTCAACGCTTACGATCCGACCTACAACGCGGGCTCCTTCGGCGACTTGTTCCTGACCAAGTTCTCCGCCGACGGACTAGGGCTGATCTACAGCACCTACATCGGCGGCACGGGGCCGGATATCCTCGCGGGGATGGTCGTCGATCCCACCGGGCGCCCCTACCTGACCGGCGTCACGGGCTCCTCGACCACCTTCCCCATCGTCGGCGCCTATGATCCCACCTACGGCGGGACCGGCGATGCCTTCATCATGCGTCTGAACCCGGCCGGCAGCGCGATCGAATTCAGCACGTTTATCGGCGGCGCCAATGAGGACTACGCGCGCGGGATTGCCATCGACGCGGCGGGCAACGCCTACATCTGCGGCCACACCAAGTCATCCGACTTTCCGGCCCTGGGCGGCCTGGATGCCAGTTACAACGGCGGCAGCTACGACGCCTTCATCACCAAACTCGACGCGACCGGCGCGGCGCTGGCCTACAGCGCCTACATCGGCGGCAGCGGCGACGACCAGGCCTTCGGCATCGCGGTCGATGCCGCCGGAC